>JAFWWX010000073.1 GCA_017517985.1 Clostridia bacterium
AGCATCAATGATACTTTCTTCGGCACTTCCATCTGTTTTCGCAGAAGAACCAGCGGCGGCAACTCGTGGTGAAGTTGTTCAAATGCTTCTGAATGCAGTTGATGATTACAACCCAACAGTCCAAAAGACGGATATTATTAAAGGATATGAAGACGGTCAGCTTCATGAAGAAAGAGCTGTTACCCGTGCAGAAGCACTTGTGATGCTCAAAAGAGCTTTTGGGGAGTTGCCTGTTCCAACAGGTCACAATGCAAGAGTTGCATTAAAAGCAGGAGATTTTACAGATATTCCTGTTTGGGCTGAAGGTGAACTTGAAAGTGTTTTCAATACCGGTATTGTTGCCGGAACAGCAGAAGGAGTTTTCTCTCCGGATGAGCTTGTAACACGCGAACAGATGGATTTGTTTATTAAGCGTGTATTTGCACTGTACGGAACAAATCTCAAGGATGACTTCTATGCTGCCGTAAATAAAGAAGCACTCAATTCTCTCGAAATAAAGCCTGGAAGAATGATGGCAGGAACCTTGTATGATTTATCAGATCAGTCAACGGAACAGGTCTCAGAGATAATCAACGAGATTACAACATCAAGCTGGGAAAAAGGAACAAAAGAATACAAGATTGCTGCATTGTATAATTCTATTCTTGATACGGAGAACAGAAATAAGACTGGTATAGAACCGATAAAGAAGTATCTTGATTTGGTTGATACAACAGAAAACATCAACGATTTAATTGAACTACATAATACCTTGTATAAGGATATTTGCCTTTCTGCTTTCTTTAATTTCAGCATTACTGTTGACATGAAGGACAGTACGAAATATATGCTTCATTTCGGCACACCTTCACCGACGCTCCAAAAGGAACTCTATCTGGAAGATAATCCTAAGAAGGATGTATATATTACATATCTTTCAACATTATTTGAGCTTGGCGGAGAGTCAAAAGAAGAAGCAAAAATTATGGCTCAGAATTGCTTTGAAATGGAAAGAGTAATTGCCGAAAAGACACTTGATGTAGCAGATCAGAATAATGTTGATATTATATACAATGTATTCACCATGCAACAAATCAGAGATATGTTCCCGGATGTAAACATTGACTCAATCTTTGAAACAACCGGTCTTAAACAAACCGATAAAATATTGATAACGGATGTAGAAAGAACAAAGGCTTTTGCAGGATATTTTATTAACGAAAATATAGATGCCTTGAAAGCCTATGTAAAGCTTAGTATTCTTGCCGGTTGGGGCGCAGCCTTCAATCAGGAATTTGTTGACGCATCAGATAAATTTAATCAAGAGTTTCTTGGAACTGTCGGCTCATATACTGACGAAGAAAGAGCAGCTATACAGATTCAAAGTGTAATGGCTGATTATATCGGCGAAATCTATGTGGAGAAGCATTTCTCTGAGCAGGCTAAAAAAGACGTGGAGAAAATGGTACACGATATTATTGCAGTATATAGAAAGCGTCTTCAAAATAACGACTGGATGAGCGAAGCTACAAAAGAAAAAGCCATTCACAAGCTTGATTCAATGGGAATCAAAATTGGATACCCCGATGAGTGGGATGATTTCATGGATGCAGTAGAAATATTGGCTCCTGAAGACGGCGGAACCTACTTTACAAATATGCTTGCAATTTCAAAAGCAAATGTTAAGGAAATACTAAGCCTTCAGGATGATGAGGTTGATAAAACCGATTGGATTATGTATCCATACACTGTAAATGCTTGTTACAGTGCAACATCTAATGATATTACATTCCCTGCAGCAATTCTTCAAGCACCGATGTATGATGTAAATGCGTCATACGAACAGAATCTCGGTGGAATAGGATATATCATCGCACACGAAATCACACACGCATTTGATAACAATGGTGCCAAGTTTGATGCCGATGGCAATGCAACAGATTGGTGGACTGAAGAAGATTATGCTGCATTTAACGAAAGATGCGAAGCACTTGCAAGATTCTATGATGGACAAGAAGCTATTCCTGGCGTACCCATGAACGGAACACTTACATTAAGTGAGAATGTTGCGGATAATGGTGCTGTTTCCTGCATAACGGAAATAGTATCCGGACTTGATAACCCTGATTATAAAGCACTGTATGAAAGTATTGCAAGATGCTGGGCATCCACTACATCGAGAGATAGCAGCAGCTATATGGCACAGGTGGATGTTCACAGTGCGGATAAGCTCCGTGTAAACAGAGTTATTGTAAACTGTCCCGAATTCTATGAAGCATTTGGTATTACAGAAAAGGACGGAATGTATGTAGCTCCTGAAGACAGGGTTAAGGTTTGGTAATGTCCCTGATTCGTAAAATTTACATTGAATTAATTTGTACTGATTGTTGAAAATTTAATACTTTTGTAGTAAAATAGAAAAGAGGTGACTAACAATGGATATTGCAAAGGAATGCATAACTGCAATTGAAGATTTGATAGAAAAAGCCCATTTGAAAAAGGGTGATATAGTTGTTGTAGGATGTTCTACCAGTGAGGTACTTGGTAGTAAAATCGGGACAAACTCAAGTCCTGATACTGCAAAAATTCTTTTTGAAAGCATATACAATGTGCTAAATGAAAAGGGAATATATCTTGCGGCGCAGTGCTGCGAGCACCTGAATCGTGCGATAATCATTGAGAAGGAA
>JAFWWX010000036.1 GCA_017517985.1 Clostridia bacterium
AGCAGGCTTCGTAAGCGTGAGCAACTAAAAAACGGTTGGATATGCGGAACATATTTGAGTCGTGAAATACAGCGTTTTGAACTGTGGGTAAGTATGGCTTTCACTGAAGAACAACAAATAGAGCTGATTCGCTGCATTGTTGAGGGGAAGGAAATGACAGAAGAGCAGAATGATATGGTTGATGTTATACTCTATAATGTCCCAGGAATACTTGTGCATCAACGCTTCCGTCGTTCGGATTTCGATGCTTGAGAACAAAAACGCGTGATACAACAGCCTAAAACCATAGCGGATTAACTACACATAATATCTTAAGACGATTAGTAAGTTTGGAGGGAAGTCGTGTGCTGAAAGGAAAAAGATTATCAATACTTGGCGATAGTATATCAACTTATCAAGATGTGTCGAATAATCCCGAATTTAATTCGATGCTGTATTATAATCCCTGTTTTTACAGAGAACCGTTCCCGGTGGAAAAGACATATTGGCATCAGTTGATGGATAAGCTGGGACTCACTCTTTGTGTTAATAATTCGTGGTCTGGCGGAAATCTCAGCGGTATTGATGATGAAGATTCTGGAGTAAATAGGGTTAATTATTTATCAGACAATAATGGGGAGAACCCAGATGTAATCATTGTATTTATGGACATCAATGATCTTGGCAGAAGAATTCCGATTGAGGTGTTTTCAGCTGATTATGAGAGGGCTTTGAAAATAATAAAAAGCAAATATACAAACGCTTTAGTCTGCTGCGTTAATCTTCCGGACAGAGATATAGTGATGAAAAAGCAAACAGAACTTTTTAATAGGGCGATAGAGAATGCGGTAAAACAAATGGGCGACAATTTCTTTGTTGCTGACCTGTTCAATAGTCGTTTGAATAACGATTTCTATTATATGAACACTGTAGATGGTTTACACCCCAGCGAAAGCGGAATGACAATTATTGCAGAAGTAATTAAAAACGCAATGAAAATACATATCAAAAAATAAGTGGACTTTTTACGGTTAATCTCGGGGGTGACAACAAGATGAAAACAATAGGAAATGTATTGTGGCTATTTCTCGGTGGCGGTTTAATAGCTCTTGCTTGGTACATTGTAGGAATCTTATGTTGTTGTACAATACTAGCAATTCCCACAGGAATACAATGCTTTAAATTTGGAACATTTATAATTTGGCCTTTTGGCAGACAGATAAAGTATTCTAGGAAGACGACAAGCTTTCTTTGGAATATAATATGGATCTTTGTTTTTGGATGGGAGCTTATGTTGCTGTCAATATCGATAGGTATTGTTTGGTGTATAACAATAGTTGGAATACCGTTTGGATTGCAATGTTTTAAGTTTGCACAACTCGCACTTATGCCGTTCGGTGCTTCTATTGAAGCAGCTACATAATTGCATAAAAGCTTAATAAAGAGGAGGTGCTTTATGTTCTTTTGGAAAAGAGAAAAAGTGTTTAACTATGACAAATTTATCAAAAAAGCGAAAAAGTTCAGCCCGTTCGAACTCGAACGATATAATGAATATGCTCAACATTTAAAAGAGAACAAAAAGCAAGCACTACCTCGAAAACTCGGTTTGAAATTGATTGTTATTTCCGATACGCACGGTCATTTTGCATTCTCTGAAGACAGATTGCCCGCATTTTTGAAAAATGTTCCTGAATATGATTTGTGCATATTACTTGGTGACATTCATCCTTATGACCTAAAACAAATAGTCGAGATGATACCTAAGGAAAGAATCCTCGCCATCCGCGGCAACCACGATGAATTTGAGCTCTACGAACGAGAAGGAATTAAGGAAATGTCAGGACGTACAGTATCTTATAAGGGGGTTACCTTTGCAGGTATAGAGGGAAGCTTCAGGTATAAAGACAAAATATTCCCTTCATTTACGCAATATGAAAGCCTATACCAACTTGATGATATGAAAAGGGCTGATGTACTGTTAACTCACGATTGTATGTTTGAGCATAGTAAAAACGATGCCGCCCATGCAGGGCTTATCGGTATCACCAGATATATATATAACTATGCTCCGGTATGGCATATTCACGGACATTTACATTTGTCATATCAAAAGAATTACGATAACGGCACAAAAGAAAAGTGCGTATATTTGTGTGAATATATGGAGATATAGTGAGGTCAAAATGAGAGAAGAATATAAAGAAGATATAAGAACAATCAGAGATATATTACATAGTTCAAATCATGCGGTGTTCTTCGGTGGTGCAGGTGTATCAACCGATAGCGGAATACCCGATTTCAGAGGCACCGGTGGGCTTTATACGGGTGAAGCGGTAAATAATGAGTATTTTCTGAGTAAGGAATGCTTGCTTAACGAACCCGAAAGATTTTATGAGTTTTACAGAAAGAATATGGTGTTTCCAGATGCAAAGCCTAACCATACACACAAAGCTCTGGCAAAGCTTGAAAGTATGGGAATTATAAAATCAGTTATCACACAGAACATTGATGGACTTCATCAGGAAGCCGGTAGCAGCCGTGTAATAGAGCTTCACGGTACAGTAAGCAGATTTTATTGTACCAAATGCAGAGAAGTCTATAACAAGAACCTTTTGAATGAAACTGATACAGTTCCTGTTTGCCATAAATGCGGCGGGATTGTTCGACCTGATGTAATTCTTTATGGAGAGTATCTTGACGGCTTTGCTTTTGCTGACGCAGAGAATGAAATTGACAATGCGGATGTTCTTATAGCAGGCGGTTCATCTCTTAAAGTGAATCCTGCGGCATCTCTTGTTGGTGCATTTAAAGGACCTCACTTAATAATCATAAACTATTCACCTACTCCTTATGACGGTATGGCTGAATATGTAATCAGAGATTCCATTTCTGATGTGTTTGAAGAATTGATATAATAACGAGGAAAATATGATTTATCTGATAGATGGCGATACTTTTACCGGCAAAACAACTTATTTGCGTAAGTATATGAAAGAGCATCCGCAAAAGAGTTCTCGTTATATGACAGACGAGGAATGGACAGAAATGTTGATC
>JAFWWX010000018.1 GCA_017517985.1 Clostridia bacterium
CAAAGCAATAGTCGCAGGCACTAAAGCAACAGTTGCGGCAGTTAAAGAATTAGCAGCAGCAATTTATGCAGGTGGTCCCGTTGTCATTATAATCATAGTTGTTATTTGCCTTATAGCGGCTATTGGCGGTACTTGTTTCGGCATTTTCTTATCTAATGACGAAACAACGGGAACTGACAAAACAATGTCACAAGCAATATCTGAACTGACATCCGAACATTATGCAAATCTTACGGCGATGAAAGCATCGTATTCCTATGACTTGTTTGAAGTACAGGGAAATTCCTCAATAAATTGGAAAGATGTTCTCGCAATATATGCCGTAAAGACCACAACATCAACAGATGAAGCTATGGAAGTAGTTACTCTCGATGAAAAGAAACTTGAACTGCTCCGTGAGATAGTCAACGATATGAATACTATGACAGGTGTTGTTACACCTAAACTTGTAGCTGAAACTACAGTTACTACGGATGCGGAAGGTAATCCCGTAAAAACCACCACTTATGTCACTAAAAAGGTTTTAACGGTTGTCATAGCACAGCTTAACGCAAATCAGACTGCCGAGATTTATAAATTCAACGATGAACAAAAATCACAGTTAGCAGAACTGATGAGTGAGGAATATGACCCGTTATGGATTGAACTCATAGGTGCAAACGGCGATATTATCATCGGCGAAGGAAGTTGGCAAGGAACAGATATGTTCACTTGGCCACTCGCCGTTGACGGTATAATAACCTCCCGTTTCGGCACAAGAAAAGACCCTATATCGGGAGAAATAAAGACTCACGGCGGAACAGATATAGCAGCAGCTACAGGAACATCAATTCTCGCTGCTGCGGACGGAACTGTTATCTCTGCCACTTGGCATAACTCTTACGGTTACTATGTGAAGATAAAGCATAATGACACATACTCAACCCTCTATGCCCACTGTTCTGCACTTCTTGTTTCGGAAGGTCAGCAAGTAAAAGAAGGTCAGGTTATTGCACAAGTAGGCTCAACAGGTTACTCAACCGGACCTCATTTGCATTTTGAGGTTATTCAAAACGGAGTAAGAGTAGATGCTTTAAGATATTACGCACAATAAAAGAGGAAACGGTGGCTACTCGCCACCGTTTCTTTCTTTTTGTTGTTATAGTGAACAATTTTCACTCTGTATGTTTGTGCAGAAAGTAGAACATTTTAAAAAATCAAAAATTTTTTCGTAACAATTTCGATTTTGCGTCATATATATATAGATTGTTTTTCAAAAACAAGACAAGCCAGAAATAAAACGTTACAAAAACGCATAAATTGTTCGCGTAACATTTCGCAAATTACGTCATATATACATAGAATGTTTTTTATGAAAGGAATGATAGTTTGAGTTTAGAAAATATGAGTAACAAAGAGTTTTGGTCAATTATTCAAGAAATAGTCAACTCGGAACCAGACCCAGAGTTCAGCGAAGAAAACCTGATTAAAACAATAAATGAGGAACTTACCAAACCTCACTATAAAAGAGATTATCCTTTAATTCACGAATGTTGCTTATCTCTTTCTGAATTTTATGGTTATGAATGTAACAATGAATTCGAGGATAAGTCTGAAAAACAGATAAAGCGAACAAAAACAATTCACGATATAACAAAATTTCTAACCAAAGCAAAAACGGCTGTTTTCTAATAAAAATACCCCCGTTCAGAGAACGAGGGCAGGTTTTATAAATTATCTTACAAGAAGAGTAAAAATGAGTCTAATAAACATTACCAAAACATCAAGATTTGCTGAAGATTCTGGCATTATGAAACTATCTGCATCTGCTCCTGCTGAAATAGCACCTATGTATCCTAATTCATAATTAACATTATCTACATTTTCACCTTCACCTGTGAAATATTCAGCAGAAATAAGTTGACCTTTTTCATTATAAATAAAGGAAGCCTCGTTTTTAAAGAGCATTAAGTATGCAGAACCGGAATTATCATCAGAATAATTCATAAAGAATTCACCTAAAGCCATATTATCGTCAAGAGAAATTCCATGGCGAACAGGATCGGGAATAATGTCCTTTGCTACAAGGTCATCAACTATTGCTTCCAAGTCATAAGTAAAAGTTTCAATATATACTTTGCCGTATCCATCAATTTCAGTTTCTTCAACTGATTTAAAAATCATATGTTCCGGATATGAAAGCGAAGGTATTAAGTCATCTTCTTCATATCCCCAAAACATTTCAAGAAGTTCATCCGTCTTATCTTTCCAAATAAAGGAAAGGTCCATATGGCAATTAAACTGCGGAAAATATATAAACAACCCTTTTTGTGTAATGTAACCTTCAACTTCCATAAAGCCGACTTTTGCTGAACCGACAAGTTCGCTGATTTCTTCTCCATTTTCGTTTTCTGTGAGTCGCATTGAAACCTTCTCATAAGAGAAATTATCGAAGCTTTCATTTTTCATCGGCTGATAAAAGGTAACCGCTTGTGTTTCTTCAATTTCAGCAAAGAACTTTTCTGTTAAAGTTTCTTCTGCTGCGTTAGCACAGATGGAGAACACAGAAGTAAACACCAAAACAAGAGCTAAAACAATACTAATCTTTTTCATAATACTTATCCTTTCTTTTGTGTTTGTGAAGAATTATCACAAATTGATTATAAATGTTGTTTAATCGAGTGTCAATGACAATAAACGGCACACTATATCGCTTTTTTTGTCACTTGCACCATAAAGTTTTGTATTGCTTTTAGCTGTATGATATTGCAAAAGTATTTTTGCATCCTAAATCCGCAGTTTTGCAAAAGGCATTGACTTTCCAAAAAAGATAGCAAAAGTATTATATTGGGATGATTTTCTTTTCACAAATAAGGTAATTATTGTTTTGTGCAAAATCGACAAAAACCATTTTTCGAATTTGTTAACAAGGTAGAACTTAATCGAAAAAGCAAAAAAGTTATGAAATCTTTTCTGTTTTTTAACCATATGTATATAGGTGGTTTTAAAAGGAGATGATAAATTGAAATTACACAAACTAAAAAATGACCTCAAAGAAAGCATACGCAAAGTTCTAAAAGCAGTTATTATCACGGAACAATTAACTCCATATACTAATCGAGATGTTGACCTGATAGATGTATGCGTTCAGCTTTTATTAGAACTTGATAACGAAACAAAAAAGGTTGAACGTGAAGCACGAAAATCCAAAAAAGATTTTGAGAAAAAATTAAAAAAGATTTTGGAAAACAAACCATAGTAGCTATGCTGATTATGGATTATATAAATTAAAATTTAGGAGGTAAAAAAATGAAAAAGTTTATTTCTTTGGTTGTTGTTCTCACTCTTTGCTTGGGTTTAAGTACGCCTGCTTTTGCGGCAGAAGACATCCCTGAAGGATATACGCCCATTTACAATATTTTTGATTTATACAACATCAGAAATAACCTCGAGGGCAAATATATCCTAATGAGTGATATTTACTTGCTTAATTTCATTTCTTATGGCGATTCTCCATTTGATGGCTGGAAACCGGACAACACTTGGGTGCCTATCGGAACTGAACAAGCCCCCTTCAGAGGTGTTTTTGACGGAAACAATAAACGTATTCTTGAATTATCAACAAGCACGGTTGTTAATTCAAATATAAGAGCTGCAACCGGATTATTTGCATTTACTGTTGGTGCTACTATAAAAGACTTAACCGTTGTTGACGCAAAACTTTCTATAGAAAACAACGTTGATGATTTTTACTCTGTTGGTGTTATTGCAGGATTCTCCAAATACACAGAATTTGAAAACTGCAAAGTATCGGGAACAATAGATGTTGATGTAAACGGTACTTGTGCAGTCGGAGGCGTAGTTGGAGAAATTGCTTATGGCGATTCAAAAATAACTAATTGCTACAATGAAGCTGATATAACAGTAAGTGCAAAAAACGAACTGTACGCAGGTGGTATTGTAGGTCAGACTATTGCTGATGTTTCTTTATGTGCCAATGAAGGCAATATTACGATTAACAGCTTCTTATCAGATAAAGAATTTGTTGATTATCTTGCCATCGGCGGAATTTGCGGTGTTGCCACATCAACAATAAGTAATTGCTATAACAAAGGTAACTTTGAATGTAATGAACAAGCAGCATCTCCGAGAATTGGCGGTATTGGTGGAAATACTTGCTCTGTTTCAGAATGTTACAGTACAGGAGAAATATCTATATCAAACAATTCAGATGCAGACCAAATAGGTGGCATATCAGGTTATGTGGCTTATCATTCTAATGGATGGGGAATTGAAGAGTCACAGGACTTCTACATAACTAACTGCTATTGTCTTGATAATGTTTCTGCTGTTTTAGGTAATACAAACGCTGAACAAAATATAAATGTTGCTATGCTCACAGAGCAAGAAATGAAAACAAAAGAGAGTTTTGTTGGATTTGATTTCAATAATATTTGGATGATAGAAGATGGTAACTTTCCGACTTTTCGTACAGAATCTGTTATCCCTCCATTAGATAATGAGGAGATCCCGGTACTAATTGATGCTGAAATGGTCTATGTTCCTCTAAAAAATCGAATAGTTTTCAGCTTCGGCTCTCCTAACACCCCAAAAGGAATTGTTCTGAAACTTACATATTCTGATGGTACTTCTGAAAAAGCAACCATAGTAGAAACCGCTGACGGATGTTTCGCAAATGAACATCAAGTGTTTGGCGGAGTTCGAGCTGCAGTAGTAGAGTTCGGATTATTAGAAACTTATCTGTACCTTAATGATGGTGAAATTCAGATGAGTTATAAATACTTTGTAATTCCACCGATATTTTCAATTATCAGAATTTTATTTGAAAGAACAATATGGATTTAATTAAATGAGTTCTGAGTCAGACTTTCTCCAAATTGACTATATTGGGACATATAGAAGAACAGCACAACTTCTCTCTAAAGTCTGATTCATTTCTCCGAAGCCATCTCGGCATTGTTCAAGGTGGCTTCGTTATATAGAAATCTCCTCAATCTCCTCAGATTTTCACCTGTTGAGGGTACTGATTATTTCCGTCAGCACCCTCAATACGGGTGAGAATTAAAGTAAAAGAGATTACAAATTGTTTATTTATTCGAAGGTGTAAAAATGAATAAAGACCTAATATGGAAAGAATACGAAGAAGAAATAAGAAAATATTGTGAAAGCAAGTTTAATAAAAGAAGTGTAATTTTTGAGATCTGCGTTGAATCCATAAAAGACGATTTATTCAAAGCTATCGAAAACGGTATTGATATTTCTTCTCCTAAATGGTGTTTAATGTGGTTAGCACATAAGAACATTGAGCAGCTTGTAATTCGCAGTCCTATTATAAAAAAATCCACTCGTAAATTATCGCTTGAAAAAATTATTGCACCACCACTTTTATTTGATGATGTTGAAACAATAAGCAACGCACCAAACAATTATTATTTACCTGATAAAACACCTTATATTCAAGGGCTAAATAGATTTATTCCATCAAATGACCCGAGTAACAAATATTTAGGTAAGCGAGTAAAGGCAATTATAGCAAGTCCATATTGGGACTTAATATACAAGATATTACCGAAAAAAATAAAGCATAATTATGACGGATTTGAGAAAGCAAATTTTATTATTACAAAATATGCAAAAGACGAAGGAATTACATTTACTTCAGCACAACGGCGAGTAACAGGACTTCGCAAAATAATCTATTTTTTATATAATGTTCTCTTTTCAACGGATATAGACAGAGATTACTACACATTAACAGATGAATGTACTGTGGATATCAAAAACTTTGTTATATTCAGAAATGGCGAATATTACAACCATAATCTTTCCTATGAGAAGTGGGTAGTTTTAATCAATTTAATAGAAGCCACAAAAAGAGATAAGTTCTTAACAATAGACGATTATCGAAACTTATTAAAGATTACAGAAAATGATGAGAGTATTCATATTGGTATAAGAAATGCCAACAATAGTATTAACTCATTTGTTGGCAGCAAGATTATCTATTGCACTAAAAAGCGAGGCTATAAATTAAAAAACTATCCTATACATCACGATAGTTTATTTGAATAATGTACTCAATAATTATTTCGATATGAATGGTACGCCACCCTTCATATACATATAGGGCATTGAAGCAGAACTTCTATCTGTCAAATGGAAGGAGATACCAAACAGTTCTTCTTATTGACTTTTGAAGAACCTTTGGGATGTTTGCCGTTAAAAACTCGTGTCTTTTTTAAAGACCTCCTTAATAACGCAAAGCACAGAATGTGAGATTTTGTCCTTGAGTAAAACACGGCACCTTGCCCTCGGAGCCGTCTTAAAGATGGTCATAAGACGGCTCCAATGTTACTAATTCGCTTTAAATTTAGCAACTAAATGTTGCCTTTACATAACTTTTCGCAAAAGTCTATTTATCTCTACTGTTAGTACGGTGAGAATCGCATCGAATCTTAATGCTTTTTACCGAGTATAATGCTAAAGATTATATTCCGTTTAAGAACAGATTATTATCTGAACGATTCAAAAAATACTCTTTGGGGAGTATCTATTGCCATATCTATAGGGAACGATTGTGTAAACTTTTCTATGTTGCTGTGTATAGCTGTGATTGTCCGCAATTTAAAGGCAAATATAGCTTTGTGAAGTGTAGGCATAGAGCTATAAAAATGTTGCTGAATTTAAAGAAAAGGAACTGCCTAATGCGGGTAGGCAGTTCCTTATCCCCAAAGTAAAAACCCGCTTTCCAACAGATGTCCTTTAGGTAAATGCTCTATACGTTACGTTGTTGAGAGTAAATAATGCAATGAAGGAAAATTTCATCGCAGACAAATATGTGTATTTTACCTAATTCACATACCGAAAGGCAATCCGGTAGTGTGGTGCAACACCTCAAAAGCCCTCCTTGAAAATGCACTATTACACTAAGGGGCTATCGGATTGTCTTACAAAAAAAGAAAAGCTATCCCTTCGGACGGCTTTTTATAATAATATTCTTTCTATATGCAATGGTCAAACACTTAAACGAAAACCAATCAGTTTATGATAAGAAGTCTTGCAACGAAACATAGCGTAGAAAGTGTTTGATGTTGGCATAATCGTGAAGGTGCTTTTATGATTTTTCTATAAGGGAGCCTCCAAAAAATACTAATAAAGACTGGTCATTTTTATTAGTCCTTATTCTCCTGTTTTATTGGAGTTTTCAAAGCCAATAAAAATAGAATGTATCTTTTTGTGCCTTCACCCTTTTTGATTATCATATAATTTAAGACATTCATCTATTATACTTTCTATAATTTTAATTTGAGTCTGTGAGAGTTGTCTTAATTTGTTAGAAATTAAACTTGTATCCTTGTCCGTAGTTTCACCCGTCAACAAATAATCAATGCTAACTTCAAGAGCATCCGCCATCTTGATTACATTTTCGGGACGCATAGCTCTTTTACCCAATTCGGCATAGGAAACAAATTGCGGTGTCATATTTCCTTTTTCGGCAAGCTCTTCCTGAGTCAAGCCCATCTCTTGCCTGCGTTTGGCTATTCTTTGCCCCATTTCGTTAAGAAGGACAATATCTCTTGACATTGGAATCACCTACCTTATTATTAAAATTTTACCAATTGTAAAATACAAAATTAAGCGGTAGTTGTTGATTTTAATAATCGTGTTGTCGTATAATTAATTCTATAAGGAGTGTTGAAAATGAAAGAAACAGCAGTTTGCGTTGTCGGTCAGATAAATATTGACGAAGCTAACAAGATGGAAATCAAAAGTTATTTGGCTGAAGAAGTTCTCCATTTAATTATTGAAGGACACTATTCTTTTTTAATTGGAGATAATACAGGTTTTCAAAGATTGGTATTAGAAACTCTCATTCAGATGAAAACCGTATTTTCTCAAATTGAAATCACATCATACGAATCTATTGGCGGTGCTGCAAAAAAGAAAAGTGAGTCTGATGAGAAAGAATTTCAAAGACTTAAAGAAATGGTAAATTATTGTTGTTCTGTTCACGAAACTCGAAAGGCAAAAATACCTTACACTACAAAATCAATGATTGATAATTCTTGTTTGTGTTTATGCTATTATGATACAGATATTGAAAACAGCGATAGAGACACAGTTTTAGAATATGCAATAAAAAAAGGACATAGTATTATCAATATTTCGGATAAAATAAGAACTCATAAAGAAAATATGTTAAATACATCGTCAGACCCTTGCAAATCAGAAGCATATCATTATGAATGTGACTATACATCATACGAGCCGGAGGAAAGTGTTACTGATAATAAGTTGAAAGACTTTTATAAAAAAATTGGTGCTACACCAATCGAAGACCCATTTGATAGCTCACCTAAACGGGTTATTCCCGAAGATAAAGAAACTTTCTACAAACTTCGTGACTTGCTTAATGTTTATGTTCTTATGCATCACGGAAAGATGTCAGCAACCGTTGACTGCGAAAAATGGTATGCAAAAATAGAAGTATTCTTATCCTTTGTGGAGTTTACAAGTATAGAAGAACTTGTTTTATTGAGATATATCAGTGAAAAAGTGCAGAACATGACTATAAGTCCTACTGATGATGGAAAAGTAAGGATGTATATTCAAATAAATTATTTTGAGAATATTTAATATTTATAAAAGAGATTTTCAAAAAAGAGGAGTGCAGAGTTGCACTCCTCTTTTTGAAATTTACCTAAATTGTGTGTGCCTATATGAACTAAACTGTTTGAAATGAAATATTATTAATAGTTTTTTGAGAATCAAGTTGTATGACAACTGCTTTTAATTAAACTGCTTTGTAGGGAATGTTATTAGCTTTTGCAAATTCGATAACATAGTCAGACGATGAGACAATAACCAAATTGGGGCAGCCCCAAAACGCCCTATTGTCTATTGATGTAACACTTTCGGGTATATAGAGTTCTTTAAGACTCTTGCAGTTTTGGAAAGCAATAGTTCCAATTACCTTTAAATTATCAGGCAGTCTGTCAATTTCAAGGTTTTTACAATCTCGAAAAGCTCCGAAGCCAATAACCTCAAGATTATCAGGCAAGTTTATTGTTTTTAAGCTCACGCAACCATCAAACGCCTGTGTTTGAATTCTCTCTACAGTTTCAGGTAAGACTATGTTTTCCAATGATTTACACCAAGCAAAAGCGAATCCGTCAATTTCCGTAACCTTACTGCCCATTTTTACCGTTTTCAAATTTGTACATTCCACACATAAGTGTGCAGGAATACAATCAAGCGATTCAGGAATAACCAATTCAGTTAACTTTCTGCACCTGTCAAAAGTTCCTGCACGCAAATATTTAATTGTTGACGGCAATGTAACTTTTTCAAGGCTCTTTAAACTGGTTAAAGGAGCAATTACAAAATCAATTCCTTCGGGTATTACAACCTCTTTTACCGTCAAGCTGAAACCGAAACCGTTTGCAGCAATAACCCTGTAACCGCCTAATGACGTGGGAAGCGTCATTTTTTCGGAATGAACGTTGGTGTTTTCAATTATTGCAAAGGAATCTTTGTAAACGGAATATGTATAGCCGTTTTCTTTGTTGCCTTCACTTAACAGGTTATCAAAGTTATCAATGTATTCAAAAAACTCTCGGTCATTTGCAAAGGAAACGGTCATTTCCTTTACGGGAGTATCAACAGGCGGCTGTTCTACACCACCGTGAAGTCCCAAAACACTTAAGATTGAAATAACAAAAGCTGTAACTAACGAAATAATACTATTAAACAATACTTCCACCTCTTAATTATGTAGTAAATTTTACTGGATTATTTGCCCAAGTAATTTTCACTTGAGAACCATTTACTTCACTTTCATACCAACCATCTCCTCTTCTCTTTCCCAAGTTACTATCAAACAGTTTAGCCATTCGCTTATCTCTAAAAAATATCTGTGCTTTTAAAACTAAGTTATTAGGTTTAAGAGAATTTCCGTTTAAAAAATCTCCCACTCCATTACTCACAATAAATCCCGTAAGCCACCAATGTTTATCAGTAGACATACGTATTATTTCGGTTGGTTCATTGTAATTATCTAATTGATATAAGACAAATCTCATCGGGAAAAGTTCTACAGAACATTTATAATGAAAAGGTTTTTTTCCAAAAATGTTAGCTTTACTTTTATTGTAAATTCCTATTTCAGCACCTATGGTGATTCCATATCTGCCTTTCCAAAGTTCTACTCTCCAATACATATTGTCGTAGTAGAATTCACTTATTAAACAATCAATAAAAATGCCTGCAAAACCAGCAGAATAATCGTATAAATCATTATATCCAAATGCTCTCTGCCAACAGTCCACCGCTGTTGTCCACGGACGAGTAAACCATTCTATACCAAAATCCGAAGGTGGAATAAATCCCAAGATACCATTATCCCAAATACTTGTTCCTGAGGGGTCTGTGTATTTTATTGGATTATTTTCGCAATATGCGAAAACGTTTCCCCCAAATACATTAGAATAATCCGCATGAACATAAATATCTCTGTTTATGAATCTTCCCCAAAGAGGATTATAATAGCGGCTCTGAAGATAGTAATATCCTGTTTCTGTATCGTAATAGTAGCCTCGATACCTAATCGGATTGAGTGCTCCTATTGTTGAGGCTTGTGTACCTGATATGGTAATTAAATATCCCCAAGCATCATATTTATAATAAACAACAGGTACACCGGAAGAATCTATAATTGTTGTTACATCACCGTGTTTGTTCTTTAAATAATAGAACAATTCACTTGAATTATCAGTTAACTTTGCAAAAGCAATTATTTCATCGTTATTATCGTAAATAAAGTAGAGCGTGGTTGTCCCGTCACTCTGTGAAACAAGTTTTCCATCTTCTGACCAGGAATAGATATAATTCTTAGTCGTTCCGTTTTCAGCAACAGATTTATGCGTTCGTAATCCCGAGTCATTATATTTAAATGAAAGAGATTTGTCTGACGATGACATTGTGGCAAGCTGTCTTCCTGCTGTCCAAGAATATGTAGTTCCGTTATAACTTAACGGATTGCCTATCGCATCATAGGTTATGGGGACTCCGTTAACAGCAGTAAGTTTATCAGGCCAATTTTCATCGTTATATTCAAATTCAAGATGTTCATAACTACCGTAATTATCTGTCCACAAGTCTTTTGATACAACGTTTCCACCTGTATCGTACTCCATTGTTTCGGTATAAAGCCAACCTGACGAGTAAGTTAACTGATCCGCTTCATCATATTCATAATCCTGATAATAATAAATGTCAGTTTGTTCTTCTTCGAAAATAATATTATTATTCTCATAAGAATAACCCCAATAAAAATAACCTTTTTTGCCGTCCTCTCGTTGATAGTTAGTGCCAATATTGGATAATTGATTAGATGTGTTTTCCCCTATTTGTGAATAAGTATAATTTGTTCGGATTTTTTGACCATCTGTCCATCCTTCAAAGCCTACCACTGTTTGTGCTTTTCTACCGTAGTAGTCAGCAGTATCCGTTTGTTCAAGAGATAAAGAATCATTGGTAACGGTAAAAGTCTTTGAAGATTTACCCGTAGAAGTGCTGAAAGTACCGCTATCCGAGTCATCATAGACAAAAGAAAATCCGTTTACTGTTTCAACAAAGTTTCTGTCATTATCATAAGTTGACTGATAAATAACATTGTTATTTGAGTCTTTTATAATATAAGAAGATTCTCCGAAGTTGGTAACAAAACCTGTTTTTCTATCGGTTGCGGAAACAAGTTCACCATTGTAATAGGAATACACATATTCATATCCGATGTGAGTTGAATCGTTTTCTATAGCGGTAATGTTGCCATCTGCATCATAAGAGTAGCGTATTACCTGTCCGTTACCATAAGTAACGGTTGATACCTTATCGTTGTTTTTGCCGGCAGCATAGTTATACGATGCAAGTGTCTGATTGCCAACTTTAATTGCTTTTGGATTTCCATACGCATCATAATCAAAGGAATAATTTACTCCGTTGGCTGTTGAGATTGATGTCAACTTGTCTTTTGTATAAGTATAGGAATTACTTACTGTGCCAATTTCACCGTCAACTCCGACACCGCTTACCGCTTTTGAAACCTCTGCCAATTCCAGCATTGCATTATATTTGTACTGAATTGTATTATCATTGGCATCGGTAACTTCAGTTAATGTTCCATTAGATAAATCATAATCGTATTCTGTTGTATTGCCGAGTGAATCACTAACAGAAGCTATAGAATTATTATCTTCGGCATATGTATATGTTTCGGAAAGAATAGTTGAGCCGTCAGAATTTGATTTTAAGAGTAAATTACCGAAATCGTCATACTCAGTTGTTGATGTTGCCTTACAAGAAACGCAGGTACATTCTTCAAAACTTTCACATTCACAAAGGCAACCATTTCCGAACTGACAATCTGTTCCGCAAGCACAAGAAACTACTTCTATTGAACTAGATGAATTAAGAGTTAAATCAATACTTTCATCGTTGAAATAGGAGCTGTCTGCTTTGTAGAAAGAAATATCAGCATAATATAATGGCGACACCTGATAATCATTGAGAATATAGAAGTTTACATACTCCGTTCCGGCGGGTACAGTAATACAGCAAGGCATAAACTGCCAACCTGTTATTGCAGTATCTATCGGATAAACAGCGGTAACAGTAACTGCACCCTCGGCATTGATTGCTTCCATCATTACTGCAGAGTTTCTATCGTCGTGTAAGTGAGCAGCATTGGGAGCTTTTACCCATACTTCAGCATTAAATGATACTGCGTTATCACCAGTCGTAAAACTTCTGACATCAATTTGCTTATATGCTCTTTTTAGTTCATAGAGAGAATAGTCGAGCTTATATACCTGTTCTCCGGTTACTCCTTCAACGGGGCGAGAATTGTAAGGTGCTAATTTAGCGCCGCTTACTGCTGTTGCACCCGTAAGTGTCTGCGAAGCAAGAAGATTTGTGCCATTCTCAATAGTTACACTTGCTTTGCCTTCGCCATCGGAATAATAGTATTCTGCCGAGCCGTCACCGTCAGAATCAAGTCTGCGTTCAATTTCAAAATCCTTGTTATAGTAAACCGTTTCAGTATATAATGGTGTACTCTCGTCACCGTCATAAGTAGTAAAGACGTGTTCATACGGTGAAATCATCTGAAACTCTACACGCTCGTCAAAGAGATACTGCTGCGTTACTGTATCATAAACTCTCTTTGTGTAAGCAGACACTCTGCCATTTGTGTATTCAATTTCAAGACGAGAGCCGTCAATGTTTTCGATAAGTACAAGATCGTTGTTATCGTTATACTCATACCTTACTGTTTCGCCGTCTGCATAGGTTGCCGTTTTGAAAAGAGTTACACCTGCAACCGACGTGTCATAAGTATAAGTCATTTCGATGTTTGTGGGTGTTTCTGAACCGGGTGTTGTAACGGTGATTTGTTCACCCGAAGAAGTATAAGCACCTATTTTGCTTGTCTTTCTCGGACTGTTTGCAGGAACTTGAACACTCAGTCTAAACTCTCTGCCTACACCATCCGTTACCTTACCGATTGTAGCTGAAGCAATATAAGTAATATCAATAGAAGCATTACTGCTCTTTTGAATTATTTTTTTAATCCTTCCTGTTGAATTGAAACGGTATGTGTATTCTTCATCCTCAAAATACATATTTTCAAAGTTTCCTAACGAGGTTGCATCCGCTTCAACCCAAAGTATAAATTTATCGCTGTCGGGACAAACATATTTCTGTGTGCCGTCTTCCAGTGTTTCTTCAAGAATGAAATACATCCAAGTTCCGTCAGCACCGTAATATCTTAACTTTTCAGAACTGTAAACCAATCTTCCGTAGTAGTTCCACTGCCAATTTGTGCCTGCGCCGTTTCCTATTGGCAAAGAATACTCTACCGAATTATTGAGTTCACTATCGTAAATGCGGCAAAGGCTAACAGGCATTACATTTCCGTCAAGACCTAATTCTTCACGAACTACAACAAGAGCGTTTGTGACATCATTAACATAAGCCGTACCTGCTCTGCCCATATCAATGCTGTGGTACTCAAAATCATCTCTTATACCGTAAACATTCCTATAATTTACGGTATAATACGGTCTGTTAACACTATATCCGTTTTCACCGCCAACTCTGACATTACAGCTTTCACCCTCGCCCAATATGGGTTTTAAGACAAATCCATTTTTATCACAAAGTCCCATTGACCACATATTAAATGCTTCAGTAATGTCAAATTCATAAAATCCTGTTTCGGTTATTGTGTGAACATCGAGATAATCACTGCTGCTTTGCGGAATGACAGATGTTGTTTCCTCTGCCCAAGGCTCATTTGCAAGGCTGATACCTATGGTGTTGGTGAAATCTCCGCCAGTCGAAAGAGGCTCACAACGCAATCTAACTGACGCACTTGAGATAAGAATTTCATCCTGCAAACGGCTATACACCAAGTTCAGGAGTGCTTGCGAATTATATGCTGTTCCGTCTTTTTCAAAGTCTTGAACATACACATAACTACCTACTTCACCGTCACAGTTACCTGCATTAGCTGTAATAAGGAAGCCTCTGTTGTTGGTTGTAAATGAGGGGTCAACGGTAACAGGATACACACGATTCTTGTCTGACAGCCACTCAAATGATGGGGTATATTTAATTATGTTGCCTTCTCTGCTTCTATACACCTCCACTTCTACATCTTCACTTACTGTTCTCGAAGCGTCAAACATATACGGAGCCTGCATTGTGAATACTTCTTCACTCTTTCCGTTAAAGAAGCTGATACTCTTATCCTTGTTCACATTCCAGGTCATACCGGGTGCTGTGAAGGTAAAGCTGACAAAATATCCTTTTGAGGGAACGGTATCCAAGATAATATTTTCCTTGATACCCGTTTCCGTTACAAGATATTCAACATCTGCAGTACCCAACACATCGCTATATCTAACGGTAGATACATTATCTTTTACAGACATCATCGTATCTTCTTCAGACAGCAAACTTTCATCTAAAGCCATTATTCTTGAATCTTTCTGTGTTGATACACCGTTCAATTTAAATGAAACTTTGCTTTCTCCGTTTTCAATAGATATATAAGAGTCTTTTTCTATCTTTTGCGGCAACGTTGCTGTGAAATTATTTGATTTGTTCTGCAACACCGCTTTGCCGTTAACCGTTCGATTTACAAGGGTATTATCTATATCCTTCCATTCGCCATCTTTGTAAAAGTGAACAGGCTCGGAAGAGATAATATCAACCATCGTTCCATCTTCACGGGTAAACGTTTTTGTAAATGCGTCTTTCTTTTCTTCTGTTTCTTCCATTATTTCGGCAGGTGGCTGTGATACTTCGGTTATAGGTACTGCCTCTGCCATTCGCTTAACCGATTCAATATCTTTGGCTACACCCGAAACCAAGGTTGAGGGGATAATCTGAAAAACGAGCAAAATCGTCATAACCATCGCTATGACCTTTGCGAACACTTTTAACTTTTTCATAAATTCTTTTCCTTCCTGCTACATAAGCAATTTAGTTAACCTTGCCTTCCATTTAATTAATACTTTACTTCTACTTCTTTTGTAATATTATCTGCAGAACCGCCAGAGCCATAAAAAACATATTCAACAGTCGCTCTATAAGTTCCGGTCTTTGTTAATTGATGGGAATGTGAACCGAGGTAAGAATTATTATAACTTGTAACAACCCATTCATCGTTAGTTTGTCCTATATCAACTTTACTCCAAAATAACCCTAATGTTCTTTTTTCAATACAAGTAGTTATTACAGCTTTGGTAAATACAGAACTATTAGCAGTATAATTATTTGTCACAGTTATCACCCCTGAAGACGATACAGCGGCACTACTTGAAGTACTTTCAACATTGTTGTATCGAGGGGTTATTTCTTGGGCATTTACCATAAAAGTCCCAGTTGTGATGATGAGTACACACGCAACAGCAAAACTCAAAATCCTTTTTTTACAATTAGTTTTCATTTCCTTACTCCTTTCTTGTTAATTAGAATTGTTTTACTTAAATCATACACATCACCGCCTTTATACCTTTATATAAATACAAACGCATAAGACCCCTAAAGTATTACAAAATTCTCTAAATTTATATAAAAAAATAACCTCTCGCTCAAAATGAAGCAAGAGGTTATTTCCCAATGTTATTGTATCGTTTTAATTATTTCTATCAACTCATCTACTGTAGTTGTTCCAGAAAATGATAACGTCATATAATATGAATCTTTTGTCCAAAAGGCATAATAACTGCCACCTAAATCACTGATATAAATATTAACACTTATTCCATTAGCTGTGAACTTTTCAATATGACCATGCTCATTATCTATGGATATGACATTCTGTTCAGTAATACTCTGTCTAAAAATAAAACTCTGCTTACTCTTTAAGTTTTCATATTGAACTATATTTTCAGCATCGTTGGAGAGCCTTTGTGTTTCAACAAATCCTTCAGGGACTTTTGAAAGTGAATATTGATATGTTATTTTATTTGTCGTATCACCTTCAAAGAACAAGTCCACAAACCCATCATAAATTTCCATAATGATTTCTACAATCGGCTCTCGGATAGCACTGACACTCATCATACCTGCGATTGCAAGTGTTAAAGCTGCGGCAATAACAATTATCTTTTTTGTTGCCCACGATACAACGTGAGTGCTGTCATACCGTACCCGTTTTAAGAGTTTTTCCATTTTTCTGTTGAACTCATCGGAAAAC
>JAFWWX010000019.1 GCA_017517985.1 Clostridia bacterium
AACACAAGAAATAATTGATCCGGGCGGATTGTACTATGGTATCAATGCAATATCACATAACCTGCTTATGTGTAACCGAAAGTTGCTCCTTAATGGTAACGGCTTTGTACTTGGTGTATCAGGTTCGGGTAAATCATTTGCATCAAAGCTTGAGATAGCTTTGGCCGCAATATTCTCTAAAGACGATATTATCGTAATTGATCCTGAGCGTGAGTATGCTCCGCTTATAAAGAACTTGGGCGGTGAAAACATCAAGCTCTCTGTATCTTCATCTAACCATATTAACGCAATGGCAATCAATAAAGATGTGGAAGATGAAAACCCGGTATCAATGAAATCAGAGCTTCTTATTTCTATCTTTGACGAACTGTTAAAGAGTGGCTCATCCCGTATGGGTGGCGGTGTCGGAGCTAAAGATAAGTCAATCATTGACCGTTGTACTATCAGAGTATTTGCTGACTATATGAACGGCAGAACTGACAAAGAACCTACACTTATGCAGCTCCGTGATGAACTCTTAAATCAGCCTGAAGCTGAAGCTCATGACCTTGCTCTCTGTCTTGAAATGTTTACAACGGGTAGCTTAAATGCCTTTGCTCATCAAAGTAATGTTGATGTTAATAAGCGAATTATAAGCTATGACATATTGGAGCTTGGTGAACAGATGAAATCAATCGGTCTTTTGATTATGCTCGATAACATTATGAACCGTGTAATCGAAAACAGAAAGAAAGGCAAATATACAAGAGTTTACATTGACGAAGCTCACCTTTTCTTTAAGAATCAGTATAGTGCTGACTTCTTGCTGAAGGCTTGGAAGCGTTTCAGAAAATACGGCGGTCTGCTTACGGGTATCACACAGAACATATCCGATTGTCTGCTCAATGAAACTGCAAGAGGTATGCTTTCCAATAGCGAATTTCTGCTGATGCTCAATCAATCGCCTTCAGATAGAAAGGATTTATCGGAACTCTTAAATATTTCTGATACACAGATGAGTTATATTACAAACGCAGGAGCCGGACGTGGACTTATCAAAGTCGGTGGCTCTATCGTGCCTTTTGTAAATGACTTCCCAACAGACACGGAACTCTACAAGCTAATGAGTACAAAACCGGGAGAAGGATAATATGAAAAATCAAAAGTTTAACTCAAATCTTTGCCCTAATTGTAAAACGGGTGCAGACAGTTTGCTATTGGATAGCAAAGAGCCTAACTGTCCTTATCTTCACTTGCATAACGGGCAAAGTTGCATAATGTTCAAACAATTACAAAACAAGGAGGAATAAAACTATGAGAGCTTATTCAAGAAATCAGTTTGCAGAACTTGATTTTGATGGAAAAGAATATGAGTTTAACGAGCAGGAAGGCACGTTCACGGGTACACTTGTCTGCAAGAAATGGGGCAAAAAAAGTAACATAATTGCCTATGTTGATTTCGATGACGGACGAAAGATAATGACTACTGCTTTTACAGAGCCGGGCAATTATCTTGGTATCCCTGAAATACCTATGGGTTCAAGAGTAAAGCTTACATTTGCCCCGAATAAAAGGCATAATGTTCGCCTGAAATCAGTTGAAGTAATTGAATAATTATCATAACGGGCAGAGTGTAAAAGCTCTGCCCGTAATTTATGGAGGTCAATATGAGAAACAAAGAAACTGAAAAGCTTTTCAAACTTGCTTATACTGATGCGATGACGGGTGTATATAACCGTAACGCATATGAAGAAAAGCTTGAAAAACTCAATAAAGTAAATGCAAGACTTGATAACATAATGGTTGTCATCGTGGACCTTGACAAACTTAAATGTATAAACGATACATACGGACATCGCACGGGTGACGATGCAATAAAAACAGTTGCCGATTGTATTCTAAAAACTGTTGGCAAAAAAGCTGACATATATCGTATCGGCGGTGATGAATTTGTTTGTATAGCAGAAAGAGATATTTCTTCTTACATTGCCGAATTAAGAGATTTAATCAGTTTTGTAGGAAAGGAAAAACTGTATCCTCTTTCTGTTTCGCTCGGATATTCAAGATTTGATACAAGGAAAGACAAAAGCATTGATGACCTTATCAAACATTGTGACAAGAAACTATATGATGCTAAAAAAAGAAAAGCTTAATATGCGGAGGTGATTAGTTTTGAGTGAAAAAGACATCAAGACGAAACCTAAACAATCCCCAAAGTCAAAAGGCTCTCCTAATATGCCGAAAGTTGCGGTCAAGAGCAAAGATGCAGTAGTAAATACTGTTAAAGATGCAAAAGCCGTGATGAAGGATACACTTGTAAAGAAAGCAGTTGAATCAAAGCTCGGTACAGAACAAAGATATTCCGAACCACCAAAAGCAGACACAGAAGCTTCAGAACAAGTTGAAAGTGCTGCTTATACAACTGCCGATACAGTTTATCATAAGGGCAAGACTTTTACACAAAACAAAGTCAAAGAACAAATACAAAAGGTTAAGACACGGGAAAATGAAACACCCGAAAATCAGGAACCTACACCGGAAGAACCTGAAACTCCTGACAAAGAACCAAAAACGGTTGAAAATGAGCCTAAAACGGACGAAAACGCCCCTAAAACGAAGGAAAACTATAATGCCAACGAACAACCTTCAGGAAGTGAAAGAGCCGTAGAACAAGCGAAAAGCAAGGCTCAGGAGAAAGCAACTGTCAAGACTAAAGAGGAATATTTGAAATCTCAAAGCGAAACATCTTCTCACGGTGTTAAGACAAAGGAAAACTATATAAAACAACATACACCTGAAGATGCAACAAAAGGTGTTAAGAGTAAGGAGCCGTTAAAGGCTCCTTCTTCTTCATCTGACTCTGCTATAACACCTAAAGATGCCCGGAAAGAATATGTTTCAAAAAAGCTGAAAACAAAAGCCGAATATCAAAAAAGACAAGCTGAAGAAAGTGGTTCAGAAGCACTAAAAAATGATACACATTCCAAAACTTCAGAACTAAATGCCCCAAAGGAAAAATCAGCAGATGTCAAAACAGATACGGCAGTTAAAACGGATACGGCAGAAAAAAGTTCAGGTAAGTCAATGGTTAAAACAAAAGAAAGCTATATGCAATCTTTGAGAGAATCAAAACCTGAACCGATAAAATCTCCATACAATAACACTCCAAAATCAAAGCAAACTGCAAGCTCGGTTAAGCGGAGCACGGCAAATTCAAAGAAAGCTCTGAAAACCCGTGATAATGTTGTAGGACAATCAAAATCTGTTGTTAAAAATGGTAGTGCCTATACCACAAAAACTGCAAAGAAAAAAGCAACGAAAGCAACCAAGAAAGTTGTAAAGACTCAAAAAGAAGTAACAAAAAAAGCCGCAAAGGAAGCTGCAAAAAGAGCAAGGCAAGCAGCTATAAAAGCGGCACAAGTTGCAAAGGCGGTTGCGATAAAAACCGCAAAAGCAGGAGCCGCTATTGGCAAGGCTATTGCAGCAGCGGTCACAAAAGCAGCAGCGGCATTTTTCGCAGCCTTTGGTTGGATAGGTGTTATAGTTGTTTTGGTAATCTTAATCGTTATAATCATTGTTGCAGCGATTGCCGGAAGTCCTTTTGGTATTTTTATCTCAGATGAAGCAGCAGATAGCAACAGTATTCCCGTTTCTTCAATCGTAAATGAGTGTAATATGGAACTCTCTGCTCGGCTAACGGAAATCGAAGATAACACCACCCATGACAGAATTGTAATGGAGGGTGAACAAGCTGATTGGAGCTTGGTTTTGTCTTTATTCTCTGTTAAGGTTGCAGGAGTTGATGATGAAACCGTTCAGGATGTTGTAGTTATTGATGATGCTAAAAAACAAAAACTCAAAGATGTTTTTTGGGATATGCACACAATCACAAAAAGAACTGAAACTGTAACAAGCGGAGAAACAAGTGAAATTGTTTTGTATATCACAATTACTGCAAAGACGAAAGACGAAATGATTTCAGAATACGGCTTTACACGAAAACAAAAAGAAGCTCTTGAAACTCTGCTTGAAAATGCAGACGGGTTTATTGGAACTACACAAAGCCTTGCAATCTCTGATGCAACGGCTCAAGATGTTATTGATAACCTTCCTGATAGCTTATCTGCAGAAAGAAAAAATGTTGTAAAGAAAGCCTGCTCCCTTGTAGGTAAACTTACATACTTTTGGGGCGGTAAATC
>JAFWWX010000037.1 GCA_017517985.1 Clostridia bacterium
AAGACACAATTCCGATTATGCAAATAACTGTGCAAAAGGGTGAAAGTACCCTACTTTTGATTATATAGGGGACAAAGAAAATCAGAAGTGTCGCCGCTTTGTTAAGCAAGGTATGGAGCGATGAGAATTTGTGGAATCTTATCGCCGCAATTGTATATGAAGCAATTCTCATAATAACAACCGCAAGAACCATATACCAAATCCAGTACGGAAGCTTCTTTACAAGCTCAGGCAGAATACGTATTATCATTACTATATAGAACATAAGATCTGCAATGCTGTCAAGCTTTGAACCAAGCTCGCTTATAGAATTGGTTTTTCTTGCAATAAAACCATCTACCGCGTCGGAAAGTCCCGATATGGTATATATTATATAAAAGGCTACACCCATGGGTTTCACAAAAAAAAGACAGAGTGAGCCTATTATTCGTACCATCGTTATAAGGTTTGGTATCATACTAAGACTCATTTGTCTTCCTCCTTTTGCATATTTCGCAAACTGTTAAATCCCACATACCGTCTTTCGGCATAAACTCAAGTATGTCGTAAAATTGGTATTTTTAAAATGGCTTTTCCTTCTTTCAGTGCCGTTAACACCTCTGTTTTTGTCATAAAATACCATTTTTCAACATATAATATTATTTTACAACTCTTTTTTTTAAATGTCAATATTTTTTTGAAAAAACCTGTTGATTTCACATTAAAAACTCTATAAAATAAATATATATACCTTAATATGAAAGGTTTTTTACAATGAAAATCACAGTACTTGCGGAAAATGTTTCCGAAAAGTCCAATGTTGCTTCCGAACACGGTCTGTCCCTTTATATTGAGTCAGGTGAAAAAAGGATTCTGTTTGACATGGGTCAATCGGAAATTTTTTCAGAGAACGCCAAAGTACTTGGCGTTGATTTGTCTCTTGTGGATTTTGCGGTAATATTCCACGGACACTATGACCATGGCACAGGACTTGCACGATTTCTTGAGCTAAATAAAACAGCTTCTGTGTATATAAACAAGGACGCCTTTGTGCCACACTTTAACGGAACAGAAAAGTATATTGGTCTTGACATTTCTGTATCTGGAAACGAAAGAATTGTTTTCACCAACTCGGAAATTAGTATATGCAAAGATGTTACACTTTATCCCGCCGTAGAAGATATTACAAATAAATTTTCAAGTTCAGACTTTTTCTCCTGTGAAAACGGAAATTTTATACCTGAAGACTTTCATCACGAACAGTACCTTATGATTGAGGAAAAAGGAAAAAGGGTACTTTTCAGCGGCTGCTCCCACAGGGGAATAACAAATATTGCGAAAAAGTTCAGACCTGATGTTCTTATAGGCGGTTTTCACCTTTCAAAATTCAGTAACGGCGAGCTTTTTGAGTACGCATCTTTTCTTGACAAATTCCATACCGATTACTATACCTGTCACTGTACAGGACAAGAGCAATATCGTTTTTTGAAAAGCAGAATGAAAAGCATCAATTATCTCTCCTGCGGACAGACGCTTATATTGGAGTAAATGCCCGTTTGTTCTCTTTGTCAGGGGCGTTGCCCCCCGACAACCTTGCATCTCTTTGTTAGGGGCTTCGCCCCCAACACCCCTCGCCGTGGAGTCAAGGACTCCCTTGACCCACAACTTTGCCCGACTCGCATAGCTCCTCGAGCGAGGCAATAATATCCCCCAATAGTGCAATTGCCTTGTTGCACTTTCTTTGTCAGGAACTCCGTTCCCGACACCCTTGCAAGGAAGCCGGGGGCTCCCTTGACCCACCACTTTGCCCGACTCGCATAGCTCCTCGGGCGAGGCAATAATATCCCCAATAGTGCAATTGCCTTGTTGCAATTCTA
Source organism: Clostridia bacterium (assembly GCA_017517985.1). Next base: position 1,857 of record JAFWWX010000037.1, read on the forward strand.
AAGTTTTTGTTTGGTTTTGCAGACAGCAAATCAAACAGAACGCACTTGCCCCTTAGCGGGGGTGTCTAAAAGAGGGGGTGCCCCCCTCTTTTTCGTTTGGGAGGGTGATTGCAAAGAGGGAACCCCTCGAAATAGGGTTCCCTCTTGCCGGCACGTTTTTTTGGTTCTTTTTTTGTTGCTGTTGACAAAAAAAGAACCAAAGAATTAAACAAAAAATTTGAATTAAATGAATCTTTGAAAGGAAAGCTCCCCTTTAAAAAATTCTTTTGTTTGAGCATAAAATTATCGGGCGGATAATATCCGCCCCTACTTTTTGAACGAGCAAAAAGTACATAAAACATAAACAAGAGATTTATGTTAAATTAGGTTTTAAAGGGAGGTTTCCCTTTAATTTGTTTTTTCGAGCAGAGCCCTGCCCCTACGAAGATTGTGAAACATTCTTTAACTGTGAGACATTCTTTGAACGTTTTGCGTTCTTTACATAGCAAAACTCCTGACAGAAGTTCTGTCGGGAGTTTCTCATATATTTAATTAATATGCTTTACCCCAAAGGATAGTCTTATCTGCTTTCTTGCCACAGCATACGCATACATCGGAGGAAAGCTCACCACCAACTTCGTCCTCATTAAAGGGCATACATCTTGATGTAACGTCAGCCTGCTCCTTGAGTGCCATTTCACATTCAAGGCTTCCGCACCACTTTGTCTTGATAAAGCCGGGCTTTGTCTTTGCGATTTCCTTGAGTTCTTCAAGGTTTTCTGCAGTATATGTCATACCGTTTCTACGAGCCTTTGCGCTTTCATACATATTCTTTGTAATATCGGAAAGGAGCTTGGGAAGAACTTCGGAAAGCTCGGAAAGCTTTGCGGTAATCTTTTCGCCGTTGTCACGTCTTGCAAGCACGCATACGCCGGCTTCAATATCACGAGGACCAAGTTCAAGTCTTACCGGAACGCCTCTCATTTCGTGTTCCGCAAACTTCCAGCCGGGGCTCTGGTCTCTGTCGTCTATTTCAACTCTGAAGTCGTTCTTGAGTGAGTTGAATACCTCTGTTGCCGCTTCAAGTACGCCCTCCTTGTGCTGCTGTACGGGTACAACAACAATCTGTGTGGGAGCGATAGCCGGAGGAAGAACAAGACCGTTATCATCACCATGAGTCATAATGATACCACCGATGATTCTTGTGCTCATTCCCCACGAAGTCTGGTAACAATATTTAAGTGTATTATCCTTATCAAGATACTGAATATCAAATGCCTTGGAGAAACCGTCGCCAAAGTAATGGGATGTACCTGACTGAAGTGCTCTGCCGTCGTGCATAAGTGCTTCGATTGTGTATGTATCCTCTGCACCTGCAAACTTTTCCTTGTCTGTCTTTCTACCCTTAACTACGGGGATTGCAAGATAATTTTCGCAGAAATCCGCATATACATTCAGCATACGAAGTGTTTCGTCAATTGCATCCTGTGCTGTTGCGTGCATTGTGTGTCCCTCCTGCCAGTGGAATTCACGGCTACGAAGGAAAGGTCTTGTTGTCTTTTCCCAACGAACAACGCTACACCACTGGTTATAGAGTTTGGGAAGGTCTCTGTAGGACTTTATTATCTGTGCATAATGTTCGCAGAAAAGTGTTTCGGAAGTAGGTCTTACACAAAGTCTTTCGGTAAGCTTTTCTTCACCGCCGTGTGTTACCCATGCAACTTCGGGAGCGAAACCTTCAACGTGGTCCTTTTCTCTCTGAAGAAGACTTTCGGGAATAAACATCGGCATTGATATATTGCAATGTCCTGTTTCCTTGAACATCTTGTTGAGTATACTCTGAATGTTTTCCCAGATTGCCCAGCCGTAAGGACGGATAATCATACATCCCTTAACGCCTGAATAATCAACAAGGTCTGCATTCTTTACAATGTCAGTATACCACTGTGCAAAGTCTACATCTCTGGATGTTATTTTTTCTACTTTTTTCTTATTGTCTGCCATTTTATTTTTTCCTTTCGGATTATTTATTGGTAGGGCGTGTCGGCCCGGCACGCCTTATTTGTTTTTAGAATTGTTAATGGTAGGGCGTGTCGACTCGGTACGCCTTCAAATTAGATTCCAAGAATGGAAGTAAATTCGGTTCTTACCGCATCAAGTTTTTCCGAAGCTTCCTTTTCGTCCTTGCCGTTTACAAGATAGTACACTTTAACTTTAGGCTCAGTACCGGACGGACGAACTACAACAGTTGAGCCGTCGCAAAGAGCAAAGTATACAACGTCAGACTTGGGAAGTCCGGTAGCTGTTACGGTGTCACCGATTATCTTCTTATCTGCAAGGTAGTCCGCGTAGAATTTAATCTCAATACCACCGATAGACTTGGGATTTGCATTTCTAAGGTCTGACATAAGCTTCTTTGTCTTTTCAAGTCCGTCAAGTCCTGCCATTGCAATATTGTCTACTTTTTCAAGGAAGAAGCCGTACTCTGCGAATACATCAAGAAGTACATCGTAAAGATTCTTACCCTCTCTGGAGTATACCGCCGCCATTTCTGTAATAAGGAGAGTTGCAAGAACTGCGTCCTTATCTCTTGCATAAGTTCCTGCAAGGTAGCCGTAGCTTTCTTCAAATCCGAGAATAAAGGTATGTTCGCCTGTCTTTTCGTATTCTTTGATTTTTTCACCTATAAACTTAAAGCCGGTAAGTACGTCAACCATAGCAACGCCGTTCTTTTCGCAGATTACTCTTGCAAGTTCGGAGGATACTATGGATTTTATAACGCAAGCGTTTTCGGGAAGTGTACCCATTTTGCGTCTGTACTTTATTATATAGTCAGAAAGCAGTGCGCCTATCTGATTACCGTTAAAGCTGTAGTACTCTCCTGTCTTTGTCTTAACAAGGATTCCCACTCTGTCAGCATCGGGGTCTGTACCGATGATAAGGTCACAGCCGTTTTCTTCAGCAAGCTTTGTTGCCATATCAAAACAGCTCTTTTCTTCGGGATTGGGACACTTTACTGTCGGGAAGTTACCATCTGCAATCATCTGCTCGGGTACTGTAATAAGGTGCTTTATTCCTGCTCTTTCAAGAGCCTTGGGCACAAGCGCTGCACCTGTTCCGTGAATAGCTGTATATACTACCTTGAAGTTATCTGCAACCTCAGCTATTGCATCGGGGCAGATTCTCTGTTCAAGAACTCTGTCAAGGAACTTGTTATCAATTTCCTCACCGATAACTGTGATAAGACCTGCCTTTACACCTTCGTCAAAGTCCATTCTCTCAACAGAGAAAATATCCGTCTTTGCAATTTCCTCGGAAACCACTTTAGCGTGGTCAGGGGGAAGCTGAGCGCCGTCTTCCCAGTAAACCTTGTAGCCGTTATATGCTTTGGGGTTGTGGGATGCTGTGATATTGATACCTGCTATCGCCGAAAGCTCACGAAGCGCAAAGGAAAGTTCGGGAGTAGGTCTCGGAGCGTCAAAGATATATGACTTTATACCGCAGAAAGCAAGAACCTCAGCACATATTTTTGAAAAATATACAGAATTATTTCTTGTATCGCAGGCAATAGTAACGCCTCTTTCTTCGCCGCCGCTTTTCTTAACGAGAGTTGCAAGACCCTTTGTAGCCTGAGCAACAGTATATACGTTCATACCGTTAGTACCTGCCTGCATAATACCGCGAAGTCCTGCAGTACCGAAGGAAAGGGACATTGCAAAGCGTTCTTTTATTGCATTATCGTCGTCTTTGATTGCCTGAAGCTCCTGCATAAGGTCTTTGTCGAGATTTTTATTATCAAGCCATTTTTTATATTCGTTTCTATACATTATATATTATTCCTTTCAGAAGGGGGATGATTAATTTTGTTACAGAAAAATACCTGTTACTCTCCAAGACATTCAACAATCGCTTTTGAAAGTTCATTGGGGCAGGAAGTAGATTTAAAACCGCATTTTATACCCTGGATTTTAGCAACAGCCTCTTTTGCGTTCATACCCTCAACCAGTCGGGAAACCCCCTGGGTATTGCCTGCGCAGCCGCCAACTATCTGCACTTTTGTAATTATGCCGTCATCGTTAATTTCAACATTTATCTGTTTTGAGCAGACACCGCTGGGACTATATGTAATCTTCTTCATATTTTTATTCCTTTCAATGTCTCAAAATAACTAGTCAAAGTTAATTATAACACAAAATTTTGCAAAATAAAATAGTTATGATAAAAATTAACAAATCAAACAATAAATATCGTATTTTTGCCCGATTTGGCGTGTGCAAAGGCACAAAAGGGCGGATTATTTCCGCCCTTTGTGACAAGAAATTCGAATTTGTTTGTAGGGAACGACCTATGTCGTTCTATCTGCTTTGTACGATATTGAAGCAAAGGAAAGAATTCAAAGAATGTTTTACATTTCTTCGTAGGGGGTGACGACGCGTTTCGTAAACGAAACAGGCACGCCTCCGCGGGGTGTAACAGTATGTTTTTTGTGAAAAAACATACTCCGCCGTAGCGAAGTTCTGCTATAGCGGAGTATGAATTTGTAAGTCTTGAAACATCGTTTTTGGTGCAAATGATGTTTATTATCCTATATTTCTTATAAAGTCTAAAATTATCCTTATTATGAAACATACAAACAAGAGCTGTATGCCCATAACACCATAACCACCCATAATTCCTGTTATCAACCGTCTTATGTTGGTGGATTCCTTTATGCCAAGGTATTGAATATACCAGTCGGCAAACATCACAAGACAGCCGGCAAGGCAAACTGTGAGTTTTGTTCCGAATAGAAAATGGCAAAAAAGGCAAGCAATATATCCTATCAGCACACCTGTACACCTTGCACACACCGGAAACTGATAACCCTTTATAAAAAAGCTTCTTTCCGGCAGTTGATGACAACCGCAATTTGTGCCGAATCTAAATAGTGCAGAATATGCTTTATTCATTTATGTAACTGTTTTCAATATATTGTTTCTCTTTTTTGCAGGCATCTAATTTACTGCTTGCATCCATGTATTCCCACACCGCCCAAATGGCGAATATCAAGCCGGGAATTGCAGAAAAAAGAATAGAAGCGGACAATCCTCTATCCATAATCATGCCAATAGTGGGAATTAGTAACATCATTGTCGGAATAGAGAGTATGATTGGCAGTTGAATCCTGTTTTTTTTATGCTTTTGTATATCCTTGTCTATATCAGCAACATCTCTGAATTTTTCTCCACAATCAAGGCATACCCAAATAGTCGATGTTGAGGATTTTACCGTATGCTTGGAGTTAGCTCCGCATAAGCCACAAAGAATACCGATTGGTCCGAACAGTATATAACCGCAACAGCCTTTCCCGGCGCCATAGCTCTTTGAAGAAAATTTGCTCTCATAGGACGTGTTGCTTAAAACCTGAAGATTGTGAGATTTACACCTCGGACAGCACTTTTTCTTTTGTTTAGTATTGTTTTCTTTAAATTCAGGTTGAGTTGTCTGCTGATTGTTTTGTGAACTGTTTCCCGCACCGCCATTAATCTCTGCAAGGCAGGTGTCGCAATACTCCTTGGTTCCGTAAATTTCTTTTCCGCAGTTTCTGCAATACATATTCGTCCTCCTTGATACCAACCTAAATTGCCGTTTTCAACAGCAATTCGACATTGTTCGCCACATTATAACACCGTTCGGTGTTATTTGTCAACACCAAACGGTGTTTTAATATATAATATTTTGCCAATAATACTATTTGGAGGTGATAAAATGCAAATATACAGACGGGTGCGGGATTTAAGAGAAGATAACGATAAAACCCAAAAGGAAATCGCAAAGTATCTCAATATGCAACTTACCGTATATCAGCGATATGAGCGTGGCGAGAGGGAGCTTCCTCTTTGGGCGGCGATTAAACTTGCAGATTTTTATAATGTCACCCTGGACTTTCTTGTAGGGCGAACAGGCAAATAAAAAACACATTCAAGGATTTCTCCGTGAATGTGTTTTTTTGTTTTTACTCCGCTAAATTTATAATTTTCAGAACCTCTCTCTTTCGTGCATATTCAAGGGTTTTTGCAGCACCGCCAAAGGAGTGCTCCACATAGCAGACAAGAACATCCGCATTTTTTATCATATACTGATTACATTTTATGATTTTCAATCTTTTTGGTGTATTTTCCGGAACATCCGCAAGTAGAATATTGTCAAAATTTGCGTAAAACTGCTCTTTATATTCGTTGATTCCGGCTGTAAGATAGGGAACTACCAAATTTAACTGTACTCCGGGATATTTAATCTTCAATTCTCTTACTGCCTCGGCACAAAGGCTATCGAAAGCACCATAGTTTCCAACCCAATATTCCAGTATACCTTGAGTTTCTGTTAAAATTTTTATCACGGAAAGTAGTTTTCCATAAATAACATCTGCGCCGCAAAGGTCAGAATGTCCTGCGAAACAACATATTTTTCTCAATTTAATATCACCTCTGTTGCTTGATAACAAAATTGCTTTATATGCACACAATTTGATTGCATTATACCACATCGGAAACAAAATTGCAAATAATTTTTTCTCTTTTGCGAAAAATTTGTTTGTCGATAGTGTTGAGATTTGAGGGTATAATATTATGCAAGAGGTGAAAAGTCATGAAGGGAAAGAATTTTGACACTTGGCTTGCAATTGGACTAAATATCCTGCATTACCGTAAAGAACAAGGTATGACACAGATCCAACTTGCTGAGAAGTGTGATATAAGCAGAACATATATGCAGAAAATTGAAACCGCCGCCTGCTCCTGCACACTTGATACTCTGATTGATATTGCCGAGGCTCTGAATATACCGCTGAAAAAATTATTTGAATTTAAAGACTAAAAGGGGATGCAACAAAAGGAATTGTTACAGCCTGTGTATTGTACAAAAGCAATAAATATTGTAGGGAACGACCTGCGTGTCGTTCCCTTATTTTGCGCATTTTTCTACAGCTCCTTTTTACATTAATTGCGTCAACATTTTAAATCGGGCAGAGAATATCCGTCCCCCTCAGAAGAATTTTCAGAAGGTATCAACATTAACGCCATACCGGTGCAACACGCACAACAAGAAGTGTTTTAATATTTTTTGCTATGGTTTTTAATGGAAAAATTTGTAAATTAGCGCAGATGTATAAAGAAATTGGAATCTGTTTTTGGAACAATTCACAAACATACTCTTTTTTATCGGAAACTGTTGACAAAAACGGTTAGTTATGCTAAACTAACTATGAGGTTAGTTTGTACTAACCCAACTTCTCTGAACAGGTGGTATTGATGAATTTGAGCGAAGCTATAGTAGGAAAAGAATACATAATAAAAGATATAAATACAAATGACGAGGAACTTGACGCGTTTCTGTTTTCTCTTGGTTGCTACGCAGGTGAGCCGATTACAGTTGTGTCAAAAAGAAAAAGCACAATGGTAGTTTCCATAAAAGACGCAAGATACAGCATTGATAATAGATTGGCGCAGGCTATTTTAATATAATATCAGCCCTTGTGGCTGATTTTTTTAAGAAACAGGTTAGTTTCCCCTAACCAAAAACATTTATTATGGCATAAGACGCAGGACTTTGGAATAAAAAGGAAACGGGAGACCCCCCCGGAGCATCTGCATTTATGGCAAAAAATCCTGAAAATAAGGTCTTATGACATCATTTTCAGATGGAGATTTTGTGCTTCCGCACAAAACTCCCGTTTTTATGAAAGGACGGACACAATAATGAGAATTGCACTGGCAGGAAACCCCAACTCAGGAAAGACTACTATGTACAACGCCCTGACTGGTAAAAGCGAAAAGGTAGGAAACTGGGCAGGCGTTACCGTTGATAAAAAGGAGCATCCGATAAAGAAAAGCTACTATAGCGGAAAGGACGAACTTATCGTTGTAGACCTTCCCGGAGCATATTCCATGTCGCCCTTTACAAGCGAGGAAAGTGTTACCAGCGAATATATAAAGAACGAAAAGCCTGATGCAATAATTAATATTGTGGATGCTACAAATCTTTCAAGAAGCCTTTTCTTTACAACACAGCTACTTGAGCTTGGTATTCCGGTTGTGATTGCACTGAATAAGAGTGACATAAACGAGAAAAAGGAAACAAAAATTGATTCCGCAAAGCTTTCCAAGATGCTTGGCTGTCAAGTTTTTGAAACTATTTCCACAAAGTCCGGAGGACTTAAAGCGGTTGTTAAAGCTGCAATTTCAAGCATCGGAAAATCACAGACTTCACCTTATGTCGACAAAAGCGTAAACCTTGAAGATAAAAGTTCTGTACTTGAAGCGGACAAAAGAAGATTTAACTTTGTAAACGGAATAGTATCGCAGGTTGAAATAAGAAAGGTTTTCACAAAGGATTTTGGTCTTGGCGACAAAATTGACGAGATTCTCACAAGCAGATGGCTCGGTATTCCGATTTTTGCTCTTGTTATGTTCCTTGTGTTTCAAATATCACAGGCGTGGCTGGGTGTGTGGATTGCGGAAGGCTATGTCTT
>JAFWWX010000074.1 GCA_017517985.1 Clostridia bacterium
GGATAGCGATTCTGCCGGATTTCAGATACGCAATTTTGTAAAGAAGATACTTTCCGGTTGCAAGGTTCGTCACGCATATATACCCGATATCAAAGGCAAAGAAAAACGAAAAAACCATAATTCCAAAGAGGGATTTCTTGGAGTTGAGGGTGTAAGTGACGATGCAGTACTTACTGCAATTAATAATGCAGGATATGAAATCATGCCCGAAGAGAAGCTTATCACGAAGGCAGATTTTTATTCCGACGGATTTACAGGCAGTGGTGATTCCAATGTCAAAAGGGAAGAATTAAAGAAAAAATTAAATCTTCCCAAGCACTTGTCTGCCAATATGCTTTTGGATGTTTTAAATCGACTTTATGGTTATGAAGAGTACAAAAACATAGTAAAAGAGATGTCGCAAGATTAATTTTGTGACGAGTTTCTTCTATATTATATATCCCTATTTTAAAAGGCTCTTTGTCAATAGTTGGGGTCAAAATTGAATAATGGAATTTTCGATGGCGGTTGCAGCTTATGCAGCCGCCTTTCCGGTATTAGAATAGGCTCTTTGTCAATAGTTGGGGTCAAAATTGAATAATGGAATTTTTGATGGCAGTTGCAGTTTATGCAACTGCCTTTCCAGTGTTTGATTTTTTGTAGTTGAACATATGCAATATTCTTTTTCTGAATCTATCGAAATTACGGTATCCGTAAGCGTTTCTTTTTAAAACTTTAATCTTGTTGTTGCATCCCTCAGTAAAGCCGTTGGTATATGGATAATCAAATGTATTAAATATGGATTTAGACCAATTCTGAAGTGTTGTTGCACAATCCTGATAATCTTTTAATCTACTGTTTTGAGCTATTAAAATCCATTTAGAAAGTAGTTCTTTGCCCTTGCTTTTATCTTCACAATCGAGTATTTCATAAAACAATTCTTTTAAGTAATAGGCACTTCTTAAATCATCATTAAAGTATAACAGATATTCGACCTTTTCTACTTGCTCCGGTTTGAGCTTGCTTCTTCGCATAGTTAATACCTTTTTTGAGTGCTTAAACAATAATCTGTTTTCTTTTCCATACCTCTTTTGGATTTTCTTTCTTACTCGCTCAAATGCCCATATTACCTGCCGTACATAGTGATATTTATCAACTAATTGGATGGCTTCTTTCAAGTATATTTCAGATAGTTCAGCATATGGTTTCCACATATCACTTACAAAGAATTTAACTGTGTTTCGTTCTTCTCGTTGCCATTGCTTAAAATAAGAAATCAAGTGACTTTGCTTTCTGTCCGGTAATATGTCTAATACAGTCCCATCAGCAGGATTAGTGATAATTACTTGGTATTTTTCTTTGCCTGTATTTCCTTTGAATTCATCAATAGAAAGCACTTGAGGAGGCTCTTTTGGTGCATCATATGCTAACATATCAAAGAAGCGAATAACAGTTGAAACAGATAAATTAACCTCTTTTGCAATACTTGTGAAAGATCTTTCCGATTCTGTTTTCTTAAATATTTCATTGATTAAGCGTAGGGTAACACGATAGTATTTAGGAGCAAAAGGATTATCTTCAGCAAATCTTTTGCCGCAGTTATTGCACACATATCTTCTGTGATTATGAATGAGTGTAATATTCTTACCAAAAGCAGATATGTCCTTAATTTTTCTCTTTCGGTAATCGTGAATATATGAAGTTACTTCACGGCAACAAGGACAAATGTGCGGTTTAATGGGTAATTGAGTGTGGATAAAGGTATCTAATTCAAATTGTTCAATTTTAATGATATTTACACCTTGTAAATTTAATAAATCTTTAGTATAATGGCAAGAGAGCATATTTCGTTCCTCCGTTCATGGTTTCTGCACAATTCCATTATAACGGATTTTGAACAAATATGCTCCCTTTTATATTACGTGTTTTAATTTTTCTGAGCTCTATTTGTTGGACACCCCAACATTTATTATAGAGCCTAATGATGTAATATTCTTTACTAATGAGCTTGTATTTTTTTGTTGTTCACTTTGCGGTGCGTTCTTTTTCGACAGTCTGAAAATCCCGCTGGACTCAGCGGGATTTTGTTATTTACAAAGTTTTCAAAAACTCCGAAAGCTTCGCAATAGCAGCACTGCGATGACTTACTGAATTCTTTTCTTCATCCGAAAGTTCTGCAAAAGTCTTGTCAAGCGGCGGATAATAGAACACCGGATCGAACCCGAAGCCGTTTTCGCCCTTCAAAATATTTGTTATATATCCGTTGCACTCTCCTTCAAAGCTGTATTCGCTACCATCCGGTAAAATAAGCGCAATAAC
>JAFWWX010000038.1 GCA_017517985.1 Clostridia bacterium
AATCTCGTCCGTTATTCTGTCTCTTGCAAAGTCGTTTATACGCTTTCTAAACTCATCTACCTTATCAAGTTCAAGGGTGAGTCCCGCCGCAAGCTCGTGTCCGCCGTGACGGACAAGAATATCATTGCAGCTATGTATCGCTTCGTTTATATTAAAGCCCTTTATGCTTCTTGCAGAGCCTTTTCCTATTTCATTTTCCCGGCAGATCAGTATTGTCGGGATTCCGTATTTTTCCGATACTCTCGATGCAACTATTCCCACAACACCGTGATGCCAGCCGTCAGAGCAAGCGACAATTACTTTATCATTTTCAAAATCGTGTTCTTTTTCAATTATTTCAATTGCATCAGTGCAGATTCTATTTTCAATCTGCTGGCGGTCTCTGTTTTTATCGCAAAGCTCTTTTGCAATTCTTATGCAAGTTTTATAATCCTTTGCGGTAAGAAGCTCCACAGCTTCTTCTACATTGCCAATTCTTCCTGCGGCATTAAGTCTCGGAGCTACAAGATAGCCAATTGTTGAGGTTGTTATTTTCTTATCGTGATTCCTGTTCTTTTCGGAAAGAGCCATATCAATAAGAGTACTTACACCGATATTACTCCCCTTTTCTATGCAGGCAAGTCCTCTTGCAACAAGCTGTCTGTTCTCATCCGCAAGCTGCATAACATCCGCTATCGTTCCCAGTGCTGCAAGGTCGATGTACTTATCAACAAACGCATTGTCAGCACTCTCACCTTCAACTGCACAAACCACCTTAAAGGCAACCCCAACTCCTGCAAGTCCATCAAAGGGGTATTTGTTGTCCGGTCTTTTCGGATTTACAACCGCACAGCATTTGGGAAGTTCTGACCGACATTCGTGATGGTCAGTAACAACCACATCTATTCCGAGAGAGTCTGCATATTCTATCTCCGCATTTGCCGTTATACCATTATCAACAGTAATTATAAGTTTTACACCAAGCTGTGCCAGTTTGTCAACTGCCTGAATATTCATTCCGTAGCCTTCTGAAAGCCTTTGGGGAATATAGTACATAACATCACACTTTTTTGATGTAAAATAGTTGTACATAATTGCAGTGGCACTTATTCCGTCTACATCATAATCGCCGTATATACATATTTTTTCACCGCAATCTATCGCCTTTTTTATCCGTTCAACCGCCCTATCCATATCACTGAGCAAAAAGGGGTCGTAAAGATATAAATTATCTGAATTAAGAAACCACCTTGCATCAGAAGGTGTTGTAATGCCCCTTTTGACAAGGATTCCGGAAAGTATATGTGATATTTTCAGTTCATTACAAAGGATTCGGACCTTTTCATACTCATAGTCCGGCATAACCCATGTCTTTTTGTCGCAAAACAAATCCATTTTTATTCTACTCCGTCAATCATTCTCTTTTTCTTCACGGATTATATCCGTTACATACACGGTTATTTTTCCCGCAAGATAGCTGTTAAATCCGAAGAAAAGACCAAAAAAGGAAATAAAAAAAGAAATAATCGTAACAGTTGCCGTGACAGCACTGCCGAGTACAAAGCTTTTACATATAAAATATGCTAAAAATGTCAGAATAAGGGGAAGTACAAAAACACTAAATGCAATACCCAGTGTCTTTGCGGAATTTGAGCTTAGAACAACGCTGTCTCCAGCACCGGCACCACATACATTATTTGCTATGATCGTCACCTTCTCCGCTTTTGAACAACCCGCAATCACACCTACCCCGCAGTTGTTCTTATGGTGACAGGATCTACACGCCGATTCGCGCAAAAGCTCCACTGTCGCAATATCGTCTTTGACTGACAATACTTTTCCTCTTTGTTCCATTTTTATCTCCGTTTTTGACCTTTTAAGGACATTATCTTATTCATATATTGTTAAGGTACGCAATTGCACTTCTTATTCCGTCAACCGCCGCACTTGTTATGCCACCGGCATAGCCTGCACCTTCTCCGCAGGTGTAGATACACCTTGTTCCCACTGCTCGTCTGTCATCGCCTCTTGGAAGCTTTACCGGGGAAGATGTTCTTGTTTCAGGAGCCGTAAGCACAGCCGTATCAGATGCAAAACCCTTTATTTTACCTTCAAAGTTCATAAGTCCTGCTTTGAGAGTTTGTGTCACAAAAGGCGGAAACACCTTTGATATATCCGAAACACAGGTCTTACCTGTATATGTCGGTGTCACCTTTGAAGGCTCATTTTTTGCCTTTCCAAAGAATCCTCCCACTGTCTGTATCGGAGCACTGGCATCTGCCCCTGCAACACGGTATGCCGTTCTTTCGATATTAGCCTGGAATTCCATTGCTGAAAAAGGATTATTTCCAAAATCCTCAACCGAAACTGAAACTGCAACTGCGCTGTTGGCATTCTCACCATCCCTCTGGCTATAACTCATACCATTTGTAACAATGGATTCCTTTTCGCTGGCAGAGGCAACAACCGTACCACCCGGACACATACAGAAGGTATATGCCGCCCTCTCCCCTATTCTGCAGGAAAGGGCATATTCGCCTCTTGAAAGTGCCGGATGTGAGGCATATCTTCCATACAAAGCCGTATCTATATCCTTCTGAAGATGTTCGATTCTGACTCCCACCGAGAACGGCTTTGCACACATTTCCATACCAGATTTACAGAGCATTGCAAATGTATTTCTTGCGCTATGTCCGAGGGCTAAAAACAAAGCATCCGTTTCAACAGATAAGCCCTCTCCGTTAATACCAAGTCTTACAGTATCACCGGATGCGGATATTTCAAGTGAAGTAACTTCGCTGTTGAAATAAACCTCTCCGCCTAACCTTATTATTTCATTTCTTATGCTCTTAACTATCTTTCTGAGTTTATCTGTCCCTACATGGGGCTTTGCGTTGACAAGTATATCGGGATCAGCACCGTGCTTTTGCATAGTTTCAAGAACATATGAACAGAGTGGGTCATTTATTCTCGTCATAAGCTTGCCGTCGGAAAATGTACCTGCTCCGCCCTCTCCAAACTGTACATTTGTACTCTCGGATAGTTCTCCTGTACTCCAGTATTTTTCTACGATTTTTACTCTTTCATCGGCATCCGCACCGCGTTCAAAAACTATCGGGCAAGCACCGCTTCTTGCAAGTATCAATGCGGCAAACATTCCGCAGGGTCCAAAACCGCATACCACCGGACGCATTTTGCCTTTAAATTCCGGAATATCAATACTCTGCTCGCCTGCGATAATAATGTTATCCCTTTTGCATATGCTTTCTAGCTTTTCAGTCTCAAGTGTGTTCGCAGGGCAAAGCTCGTCACCGTAGCTGAAAAATACGGAATATACAAGCTTTATCGCATTTTTATCCCTTGCATCAACCGATTTTTTAAAGATACCAAATTCAACACTTCCGATCTTACCGAAAAAACTGTTTTTTGAAACAATCCTCGTTGCTTTGTTCAGTGCTGCCATATCATATCCGTTGTCACGCTCCGGCGACAACGGAATTTTTATATTGTGAATTATAAATTTTCTTTTCATATCGGAAATATATCCTTTTTTAAGCTTTTCCTTTCCGGTAACGATCTTAACATATTAAGGCGGAAAGCTCTCATTTCCGACTTATGTTTCTTAATTTTTCGCAACATTCAATGTACAGGTGTACTGTCCATCAACCTTTACACTTCCATTTTCAATAACATCAAGTCCATAGCTTACAACACGAAGCCTTATCCCTGTGTACTCTCCCGCTTTAGTAATCCCTGACAGGTCAGCGATAAGATATACATTGTTGCCATTGAGCTTTTCTATATCTTCAAGATTTCCGGAGAATGTTACGGTTATTTCCTTGTCAGCCAAGGAAACCTCATAACCGGCAGGACTGTTGATAAAGATAATATTGTCTGTTGTAATTTTGCCTGTTCCGTTGACCCTTTCGAGAGTTACCTTCGCCGTCTTTGGTGCTGTTCCTTCTGTTTCTACACCGCCCGGAAGTGTGATTCCGGTAGTCACATCATATATTGCACCGCTGATTTCATCTGAGTTAATTTCATTGGTTTCTATATAGCTTATTCCGTCTATAATTTCCGGGGTTCCTCTGATGGTCAATTCCTTTGGCTCTATGGTTTCGCTATAGCCGGAATCTTTGATATTGAACTTACCTGAATACTTTGCCTTTATTGGAACGGTAACATATTTATTTACCACAACCTCCACATCGGTTTTCAACTCATCCATAATAACATACGGATTGGAATAGACTTTTCCATCATCACCCACAAGTTTTATTGTAACATTTGATTTTATGACATTACTCGTGAGCTTTTCACCGTAAAAATCGAGGTCGATTTTTGCTCCTGCTATTTTATCAAGCTCCTCTGCAGGACCTGTCACCCATACTTCATTCACAGTTAAATCGTATCTTCTTATCTTCAGTGAAGAATCGCCCATACTTATGTTATGTGCTTCCGGCTCTATTTTGAAAGACTTTTTTGTAGTTTTGTCAATATAGAGCTTCAGCTCTGAGGGATATGTGTTTTTTACCACCGTATTCCCCGGTGCTGACACATATATATCCACCGGATACTCTCCGGATGTGTTAACATTTGAAAGGTCAACTCTTGCAATTATATCCTCGTTTTTTATGCTGTTCACATCACGTCTTGTTCCGGATAATGTCACATTTACCGTTGCATTTTTTCCGTTGATTACGGTATACCCTTTTTCCGTAAGAGCTCCCATTTCATATTTGATCTGTACGCCGGTAAATTCCTTTTCAAAGGTTATGCTCTGCTCACCGGAAACATAAAACCAAACCATTATTGCCGCAATTATACACACTATTTTTGCAAAAAATGAGCTGAAGCCTTTTGTCTCCCTGACAGTCTTTTCTACAGTTGTCTCCTTCTTTTCGCCCGGCACATCCGAGTATTTGAAAAAACGCATTGACTTCACCTCCGATTTCAGTCGTTGTTTTTATCTTTTTCAGTCTGCTTTCTGTTTTCCCTGCTGTTTTTGTTTTTACCCTTCTTTGTGTTCTTTTCTTTTTTGGATATGGGGAGTATCTTTCCGATTGTTCCTATAGTCTTCTGAACATTATTTTCGGAGCTCTTATCGTTGTCACCTATCAGCACTTCCTCCAGCTTTGATATAAGGTCTCCCTTTGAAAGACCTCTTATCAAATGTCCGTCAATTGCAACAGACACCATTCCGGTTTCCTCCGATACAACAACAACTGCCGCATCGGAATTTTCACTCATACCTATTGCTGCTCTGTGGCGTGTTCCAAGAGTTTTAATTATTGTTTCATCCTGAGAAAGCGGCAGAAAACATCCTGCAGCATACACTCTGCTGTCACGGATAATCATAGCACCGTCGTGGAGTGGCGATTTATTGAAAAATATATTTCTTATAAGGTATGTACTAAGGTCCGCATTGATAACTGTTCCTGTTTTTATGACATCGCCAAGCTTTGTACTGCGTTCAATTACTATAAGGGCTCCGGTTTTTTCTGCAGACAGTTCATTTACCGCATCCGCAATTGCACCGATACATTCCGACATACGGTTCATGACGCCGTTGTCGCGTCTTTGTGTTATACTTTTTATAGACTCGCCACCAACCTTTTCAAGAACCGAGCGAAGCTCTGCCTGGAAAAGAATGATAATTCCGATAATACCAACCTGCACGATATTGCTGATAATAAAATTGAGTGCGTGCATATTGAAAAAACTGCTGAGCATCATCGTTACCAATATGAATAGTATGCCCAGAGCAAGCTTCCCCGCACGTCTTTCACGCACAAATTTATAAAGATAATAAAAGAGCACTGAAACTATAGCTATGTCAGCAAGATCAAAGAATCCCATTGAAGAAAATTGATTAAAAAGATATGAAATCGCATTTCTTATAGCCTGCATTACTGTCTCCAAAATTGTGTCACTCCTCTCAGCATCCCACAGAAAAATATGTATAATACGGCATAGTAAATATAATTCAAATAATTATATCATACATTGTAGAGAAAATAAAGTATATTTTATAAACTAATTTCTTTTTTAATTAAAAAATATTTATTTTAGCACCGGTGTTATCCGGCAATTTTTTATTTCCAAAGTATGTCAAATTCGACAAAAAGCACCCCGTTTTTGTAAAATCGCTATTGACAATAACGAATTGATATGGTAAAATTTATATAATTTATTGATAGAGGTGCGATCTTCACAAGTACCGGATTCGTTAACGGCAATTTATGTATCCGCGAAAAGGCAGACCGCCGAGATGTTCGTGCAGTTGCCGCAGCACGAATGTCGGTATGCCGGAAAATATCCGTCATGCTGTCACGAATGTGGAGCGCTATCCGGTAAAAAATTCACACTGAATTTCTGTGTTTTTATACCGCAGGTGCTTTACATCACTTGCGGTATAATTTTTTTAAGGAGGTTCATTTTTATGAACACTAAATTTGCAAAGAAGGTCTCAAAACTTCTTCTTGCAGCATTTGTTCTGTCCGCACTTTCCGTTTTTGCGGTTTATGCGACAGAAGAAAAAACAGCGGCAAGCGGAATAACTGCTGTACAAGAGTACATCGACAAAGTAGCAGCAGAAACAGAGGCTGAAGCAGAAGCCGCTGAAGCAGAAAGGGTTTCTAAACTTACCGAGGAACAAAAGATAGCAGAAGACGAAGAAAAAGCAGCAGCAGAAAGACTTAAAACAGCAAATGCTTATATGGACTCAGATTTCTTCAATTCAGCAATAGAAAACAATCCTGACCACAAAGAGCACTCTGAAATTGCGATAAAGGAAATTCAGACACAAACAACTCCCTTCTACGGCACAATCTGGGGACTTCTTCCTCCGGTTATTGCGATTCTCCTCGCACTTATCACAAAGGAAGTATATTCCTCTCTGTTTGTAGGTATTGTTGCAGGCGGTCTGCTTTATGCAAACTTTAATCTTGAAACAGCTTACAACACCATTGTTGTAGATGGTTTCATAGGCTCCCTCTCGGATTCCTGGAATGTTGGTATTATCGTATTCCTCGTTGTTCTCGGTGCTTTTGTTGCACTTATGAACAAGGCAGGCGGTTCAGCAGCGTACGGTCGCTGGGCGGTTAAAAACATAAAGTCACAGAAGGGTGCACTTCTCTCCACCTTCGGACTTGGATGTCTTATCTTTATTGACGACTATTTCAACTGTCTGACCGTTGGCTCTGTTATGAGACCTGTTACAGACAACCACAGGATTTCCAGAGCAAAACTCGCTTACATAATTGACGCAACCGCTGCTCCTATTTGTATGATAGCTCCCATTTCTTCTTGGGCAGCAGCAGTTTCAGGTTTTGCTCCCGAAAATCAGGGTATTCAGCTCTTCTGTCAAGCTATCCCCT
The DNA here is from genome assembly GCA_017517985.1 of Clostridia bacterium. The sequence continues at coordinate 7,359 of JAFWWX010000038.1, forward strand.
ATAACTTCTACTCACTTCTGACAATCGTAATGATTATTGTCGGCACAATTATCGGACTTGACTACGGTCCTATGTCAAAGCACGAAGAAAATGCGGCAAAGGGCGACCTTTTTACTTCCGGAACAATAAACAAGAACGAAGGTTACACCCCCAACCCCAAGGGTAAGGTTATCGACCTCGTTCTTCCTGTTGTTATTCTCATCGCTTGCTGTGTAATCGGTATGATTTATACAGGCGGTTTCTTCAGTGGCGAATCCTTTATTAAATCTTTCAGTAATTCAGACGCTTCCGTAGGTCTTTCACTTGGTTCTATTGTCGCTCTGCTGGTTGTTTTTGTTTACTACCTCTGCAGAAGACTGTTTACTCTCAAGACTTTCATGGAAACTCTCCCCGAGGGCTTCAAAGCAATGGTTCCCGCAATCCTTATTCTCACATTTGCGTGGACTCTCTGCTCTATGACAAGTATGCTTGGTGCTAAATTCTTTGTTTCCGGTGTTATTTCCGGCGCAGCATCAGAACTTCAGAACATTCTCCCCGCAATCATCTTCCTTATCGCAACAGGTCTTGCATTTGCAACAGGTACTTCCTGGGGTACATTCGGTATTCTTATCCCGATCGTTGTTTCCGCAGGTTTTGCTCCTGAACTTCAAACTATTGCAATGTCTGCGTGCCTTGCAGGTGCTGTTTGCGGTGACCACTGCTCACCTATCTCCGATACAACAATTATGGCGAGCGCAGGTGCTCAGTCCGATCATATCAACCACGTTAATACACAGCTTCCCTATGCGCTTACAGTTGCGGCAGTTTCCTTTGTAAGCTACATAATTGCAGGCTTTGTTCAGAACGTATTTATCGCTCTTCCCATAGCTATCGTTCTTATGATTGCTGTTCTTTTCGGTATCAAGGCACTTACAGCAAAAAAGGCTTAATTCAAAAAACTTGATTAAATGCAAATAGCAATTCCGGCTCGGTTCAAAAAGAACCGGGCCGGTTGTTTTTTGTGGCAATTCCTTATTTTTCAAGGATGTTAACAATATTAATGTATATTTGCATTTCAAAAGGTGATAAAATGTAGTTTGATATATTATATATATGAAACAATCGTTGTTTGGAGGTAAAAATACAGTGATAGTCACAGTGGTAAATGTACACGTTATTCCCGGCAAGGCAGAAGAATTTCTGAAGTTCACAAAATATAACCACGACAACGCAATAAAAGAAGATGGAAATCTCAGATTTGATGTACTTCAGTCAAGAGATGACCCGAATCATTTTATCCTTTACGAGGCTTATGCGACAGATGAGGCAGCAAAGGCTCACAAGGATACTGAGCATTATAAAAAATGGCGTGAGGGTGTTGCAGAGTTTATGGAAAGTCCAAGAGAGGGTATTCCCTGCGATGCTTTGTTCCCGGAGGACTTTGAATAATTACCGACACAGGTCCGTTTACACATTGCTTTATGAATTAAACTTATGAAAATGGGAAAAATCTGTAATAAACAAAAAAGGAAGTGACGGCTATTTTCCCGACAATAAAACAGCTAAAAAAACACTCAAGAGGTATTCTTTTTTCAAACTATCAGCTATTCCTTTTCGCAACTCTGTTTTTTATTGCAGTATCCTTTGGCTTCTCTGTGCTTTCATCTACCTACTGCGGAATTCTGACAGAAGGCATGGGTACGGATTCTGTAAAAAAAATAACCCTGACCTTTGACATTGTTGCATTTCTAATCTCTTTTCCGTTTATGCTCGGATACATTTCACTTTGTACAAAGCTGACGAGACAGGAAAAGGTAGCCTTCCCCGAACTTTTAAGATTTTATTCAAAAGGTCACGAAACATCCTCCTGCTTTACTTTTCTTCTGAAAAAAATTCCGGAGATGTTTCTGAAAATCATACTCCCATTTATACTTGTCGCTACAGCATATGAGTTTTTACCGAGTATACTCAAAAAACTTTCGGACTCGGGGGCCGGACTTTTTGCAGATATTATCTCAAAAACTTTTTTCATTTTTGAGATAATTGTTATTGTAATTGTGATGTTTTTATCAGGAAGTATTCTTCTTTCTGCAATAAGTTTTTGTAGTGGCGAAAAGGTAATTTTTTCAATGAGCGAAAAGTGGAAATTTTTCACACTGCGTCTGTCGTTTATACCGCTTTATTTACTGTCGGTGCTTACATTCGGAGTGCTTTTCCCAGCGTACACTCTCCCTTACACCCTTATTGCATACTCTGTGTTCGCACTAAAAATCAGCGAGCCGGATACAAGCCTTTCCGAAATTGACACTGACAGTGTTACAGAAGTATTTGATAGCATTAACCCTGAGAAAAATTTATAATAACAAATAATACAAAAACAAAAATATAAGAAAATAATTGAAAGGACATATATAAAAATGGCAGAGAAATTTTTTATAACAACAGCTATTCCCTACACATCAAGAAAGCCCCACATAGGAAACACCTATGAGCTTATTATGTGCGATGCGATTGCGAGATACCAGAGACTTCTCGGCAAAGATGTTTTCTTCCTCACCGGCACAGACGAACACGGTCAGAAGATCGAGGAAGCGGCAAAGGAAGCAGGCATCACTCCTCAGGCTTATGTTGACAACATCACAGGTGAGCTTAAAAACATCTGGTCTCTTATGGATATAAGCTATGACAAATTTATAAGAACAACTGACGACTATCACGTTAAGGCTGTTCAGAAAATATTCAACAAGCTCTATGAGCAGGGTGATATTTACAAAGGTGAGTATGAAGGTTGGTACTGCACTCCCTGCGAGAGCTTCTGGACCGAAACACAGGCTCACACCGAAAGCGGTGACCACATCTGTCCCGACTGCGGAAGACCTGTTCAGAAGTCCAAGGAGGAAGCATACTTCTTAAATCTCTCGAAGTATCAGGAAAGACTTGAAAAGTACATCAATGAGCATCCTGACTTTATTGAACCCGAAGCAAGAAAGAAGGAAATGGTAAACAACTTTATAAAGCCCGGTGTTCAGGATCTTTGTATTTCCCGTTCCACCTTTACCTGGGGTGTTCCGGTTGAATTTGACCCCGGTCACGTTATTTATGTATGGATTGATGCACTCTCAAACTACATAACAGCTCTCGGTTATGCTGTTGACGAAAAGGGTGAACTTTACCAGAAATACTGGCCTGCAGATGTTCAGGTTATCGGAAAGGACATCCTCAGATTCCACACAATCTACTGGCCTGTAATTCTTATGGCTCTAGGCGAGCCGTTACCTAAGAAGATTTTCGGTCATCCGTGGCTTCTTGTTGGCGACGAAAAGATTTCAAAGTCAAGAGGTAATGCAATTTACGCTGATGACCTTGCGGGTCATTTTGGCACAGACGCCGTAAGATACTATGTACTCTCCGAAATGCCCTTCCTTCAGGACGGCTCAATAACATACGAAAACTTTATTGCAAAGTTCAACTCTGACCTTGCAAACACTCTCG
>JAFWWX010000020.1 GCA_017517985.1 Clostridia bacterium
CATTGTAGGCTGATTTTGTCCACCGCCACCTACAAATCCCGTCATATTGCCCATCATATTGCCTGCCATACCCATTCCCATAAAGCCTGCCATAGCGCCGTTTTCATTTGCTGCTGCAGTATTCATAGCCTGAGCTGTTGCGCCTGCCAAGTGACCTCTCATCATATTGTCATCTCTACCCATAGCAGCACTGCGCTGATACTCTGTAATTCTTGCTTCGTCCTCTTCGGTAGCATTAACAGAAGATACGCCAAACTCTACGATTTCAACACCACGTCTGTCACGCCATTTCGAAGATAAAAGTTCGTTTAATTCGTCAGCAAGCTGCATTGTGTATGCAGGGATTGCACCATAATAAATATTGTTCTGCGAAATCTTGAACATTGCAGGTTGAAGTGCAGTAAGTAATTCAGATTTCAGCTGACCGTCAATTTCATCTCTTGTAAAATCGTTTTCTACATTTGCACATACATTGGTATAGAAAAGCATCGGGTTTGTAATTCTGTAAGAATATTCGCCATGACAACGGATTTTAATATCAAGCGGAAAACCGATTGCCTGATCCATAATTCTGAAAGGAATCGGTGAAGGCGTTCCGTATTTATTACCCATAATTTCTTTTGTATTGAAATAATAAACTCTTTGATCTTTTGCAGGTTCGCCGCCGAAGGTAAAACGCTTACCAATTTCAGAAAAGCTCTTTTTGATGTTTTCGCCAAGATTTCCGTAGAAAATACTCGGTTCTGTACCCGTATCATATACAAATTCACCGGGTTCGGCACAAAGCTCAACAACCTTGCCTGATTCTACAATCATCATACATTGACCTTCGTTTACATTGATAATAGAGCCGTTTGAAATGATATTGTCTGTTCCTTTTTTGTTAGAGGAGCGACCTCCTGTTCTTTTTTCACCTTTTACGCAGAGTGTATCTGCGTCTAAACTTTCACAGTAAAAATAGTCACGCCAAGAGTCCGCTAAAACTCCTGATAATGCTCCTATACCTGCTTTTAATAATCCCATAATTTATTCTCCTTCCTGAATATATAAGTTTTCATCCATTACTGAATAATCTGTTATATCGTGTATATCTGTATTTGTGACAAGTCTTCCGTCTCCACCCATCTGCGGTGAAAACTTGTATGCACCTAAGTTTCTCGCCGTTGTAATCTCAATATTCGGGTGTAAATCCGAAAGATTACATTTTACGGTAAATGCTTCACCTTGGTAAACAGTATGCTTTTCATCGGTATCAAGGCTAATTATTTCCACAGCATCTTTGTATCTCGGTATGACTAAATACCATTCATCACCCTCGAAATCAAAATGCTGTATTTTGCTAATAGCTTCATCAGAAAGACTTTCAAAAACACCCTTTATATAGTTGTTTCTAAACTCCATTCTTTCACCGTACCCTAAAAATGCTACTGCAAAATGCGACTGCCCTTCATAATTGTCAAATTCAAATACGTTGGCATATTCCGTTCGGTAATCAGCATCGTGATACGCCATACCGGGACCGTCATCCACATTTAGCTTTGGAGCAGAGCACCCAAAAAGGCTTGCTATAACGGTTAATATAGCCGCAAGTTTCATAATGTTTTTCACAGTCCTCATCTTATCACCCCGCATACAATAATTCTTCAAAGCATTCATCTTCGGGAATGCCGTTTACTGTTCTCGGAAAACCGGATATGTCAATCTCCATTCTCACCGTCCAACCATCCTCGGTCATTAAATCTACATAAGTTTCACCATCTGTCCAGCACGGTGTAAGATTCATTCCTTCTCCAATCTCATGTTTATTCATATCAGGAACTACTTGCACTACCATTGGAATTTTCAATGTAACATCGTGTCCTTCATTAAATGTGTAATCATCATCGGTTATCTGTGGAGTTCCGTCTGATTCGTTTATCTTAAAGTTCGCCCAAATTTCTCGTGTTCCCAATATTTCAACACGCCTTTCAAGCTTAAAGGATGCAGGGTTGTTAAAAGCTGCCGTATAAACTGTTCCATCCTGAACTCCTTCCTCAATAAACAAAGTACTGAGTTTTGTGTTGTGGAGTTCTTGCACAATTTCAGGGGATGCTCCGTTTATATCCCAAGTGTTGAACATATGATAGGCGTTATCACTCCACGAATCGGAATAGATATAATTTTTATTACCGATGTGCGCTAAATAAACATCAAAATCATAAGCGTAGTTTATTTCATCAGTAACAGTCTTTCCGTTTACCGTAACTGAAATCATGTTGTATGAGCCATAATCATCTGCCTTCGTTTCGATTTCAATACAATCTTTTTTGTCGTCTGCTAAATCCAAATCAAAGTCGATTTTGTTTCCTTTTGGAAGCATTATAGCAAAGTTTTCTGCCGGTGCCTTTTTGTATTCATCATTGATGATGTTAGGGTTATCATCAAAATATAGCTTTACAGAAAGCGGACCAACAGTATAGGCTGCAATATCATACGGGCTGAACCAAAATGTAATTCCCTGATAATCTATTGTCCATTTATAATCATCGACTGAATAACCCTTGAAAATGTTCAACAACTGATTATCATTAAATTTTATGTAATCATATTTACTCGCAATTTCTGTTTCCAAAATATCAGGAAGTCCCTTTATGCTTGACATAACATCAGTAAGTACAAGTTCCTTGCCCGTTTTCGAATCAAGGTTTACTGTTTTATAATAATAATCCGGATGTACTCCACCTGAATATACATATATATCTTCAAGGCAACTTACAATCTTTGTATCTGCTCTTTGCACATATACTTTTGAAATTCCTTCAAGATAAAGAGGATTGAACTCATCGCCCGATAAATCTTTAGCCGCCTCTACAAGCTCATACATCGTAGATTTTGCGTTTTTTAAGGCACCATCATTATGCTTTGAAAATGTCTTTTTAAGGTCAGGAAACTTTGCTTCATCTTCTTCCGAAAGCTTTAAGCTATTCCACGACACATTGGCAATAACATTATTTTCGTTCCATTCCTCAATGTTTTTATCGCCAAGCATTACCGAAATAAATGATACATCTTCCTGATGCTCTTGAGGTTCAGTTTTATTTGGCGTTTTTTCGCAGGAGCAAAGAAAAAATACCATACAAATTGCAAGTCCTGCACTTATTGTTTTTCTCAGCATAATATTAGCTCCTTTCTTTTTTTAAGGAAATTCTTCTTCTCAAAAACCCTCAACTAAAACTATTTGAAGGCTTTTGAGAAGAAGGGAGCGAAAGCTCCCTTCCGCACATTTAAAGCTTATCTTTCAACGATAGTAAGCTCTTTGAATAAGCCTTTCAAGTAATCATCTGTAAGGTCTTCGTCAAATGCACCGATTTTAAGACCGAAAAGTCCCTGATCCTCTGTGCCTTTGTATTCAAAGCCTACGAAAATTTCTTTGTATTCTTCTTCGTCATCTACTTCTTTGAATGTGTATCTGATAGCTTTTACAGGTTTACCCTCAAAGTCAATACCGAGTTCGGAAACTGTTTCTTCATATGATGCGAATTCTTCTTCATTTACTGCACCTGCAAAATAGTAATCTACAAAAGGTACATTACTGCCGATACCCTCATAGTATTTGTAACCCATAACTTCAGCGTCCCATGAATAATCAGTTGCGCAAAGTCCTACCATATCTCCTGAATCGAGGGGATCATCACCAACAAGAGTAAACTCTGCATCATCGGGCTTAGTAAGTGTGATAGGTGTTTCATCATCACCATATACTATGCCTACTTTTGCTACTGTGTCTTCAGAAACTTCAGTTCCCGGTTCGTCTACATCAACATCACCATTTGTACCACCGCAAGCTGCAAGTGAAAATACCATCATTCCTGCCAAGAGTATTGCTAATAACTTTTTCATAATAAAATTCCTCCAATAACTTAATATTTTATTTAGTTAATTTTTGCTTCAGCTGCATCTGCTCGTCTTGTGTATTCTGCAAGACCGCCTGTATTCGCATCATCCATAGCGTTCATATTCTTTTGGATTTCTGCCTGTTGTTCCTCTGTCATTTCGCCACCTGCTTTTGCAACCTTTACTGCTTCGACTGCAGTTTTTGCAAAGCCGATTGCACCCATAAGATTACGTTTTTCCTCTTTGTTCATTCCAAATTGGAAGAGTGCAGTATCTCCATCATAAACACCAAAGATACGATTGAAATGACGAATTGCATTTTCTGCATATTTGAGATAATTTTCTTTTTCTCTATCGTTTGTAGCAAAGCAAACTGTAATTTCTTCTGTGATATACGGATGAGCACGAAGACCTTTTCTCATAGTGGTCATATCATCTCTTCCGCCAACCAATCTGATTTTAATACCACCTTCGCCAAATACCATTTCCTTCTTGCCATTTTCAGTTTCTTCTTCCGATTCTTCAATGTAAGGCTCATAGCTTGATACCTGATCATAACGGAAAAGTTCTTTTGGATATTGTTCTTTACCATCTTTAGATCCGTCTATGATACGGAACATTCCGATATCATCGAAAAATTCTATACCCTGACGGGATGTAGCAGAAGGGTATCTGTCTGACTTTTCACCTGCAAGAGCAACCTCCTTATATATTCGGTCAGAGCGTTTCATATACTCCATATGACCTCTTAGTTCATCTTTGGTGAACCTATACTTTTGGATATGGAATGAACACATATCATCGCACTTACCGCAGATATACTCATCACCCTTGATTTTGGTTCGATTTAACATTCCACACTCTCCGCCACAGAAAGCGCAGGTTTTCTTTCCAAAAATGTTTTTAAAGAAATCGCCGAGTCCCATAGTTTTACCTCCTTTATGTTTTTAAGCATCCTTTAGTTTACAATATCGCTTGTGTCAACAACGTGTGTAGGCTGATATTTAACTACGATATCACCGCTTGAAGGTGTTACGCCTTCGTCTTTCTTGAATACGATTCCTACATTGTCACCTTTTACAGTTTCGTCCATAGACTTATTAAACATCTGCAAGTCTTCAGCCACACCTATTGCAATAACCTTACCATCTCTTATAACAGAAACCTTTTCGCCTTTTTTAAGGATACCGTCTGCCACTCTGCCGATAAGAGTATTCTTACCTGATTCTAAAGTCCAATCATCAACGGGCATTGAGAAAGGTCCGTAAACCTTAACTGTATCAGTTGTTACCTTTGTGCCTTCTGCATCGGTAATTACACAGTAGATACCCTGACCGAGAAGAGTGTTTTCTTTTTCAACTGAAAGAACAAGTGCTGCACTTTCAGCATCTTTTGCATAATCTCCGTTTTTGATTGTTACTGCATCTCTGCGAACTTTGTACTGCCATTCATATGTGTACGGAGCTTTGCCGCCAAATACCTGAACCTCAAGTTCATATTTTGTGCCATATTCTACGCCATCTGAACCTTCAGGCTGTTTGTGGATTGTAAGAGGTGTGTCCTGAATGTACTCCTGACTTCCGCCGTCAAAAGGTTTGGTTGGTGTGACAGAAACACCGGGATCAACCGTCTGAGTAGGATCCTGAACCCCAATCTGAGGATCTTCAGGAGCTATATTTATCGGTTCATCTTCTTTTTCTTCGGTGTTCTGCTTGGTATTATCCTTTTCAGCATCTTCATCTTTATCTTTGTCTTCGTTTTCTTCGGTTTTGTTTATTATTTCTTTATCGTTGTTATCCTCTGTGTTTTTATTGCCGTCGGGATCAGACATATCAAACCTTACTCTGTTACCTTCATCCATCATACGGGAAATAATTGCAGCAACCTCGCTTCTTTTGATATTATCATCAGGCTTGCAGTTGTGAAATGCATCAACACCTGTTAAAATACCTGCACGATACATTTTATACACATAGTGAGCATATGTAGCTCCTGACTTAACATCAAGAATACTTCCGTTTGGAATATTGTTTATTTCTTCAAATGCACTATCAGGAAGAGCACTTGCAAAGATTTCTATGTATCCTGCTCTTGTAGCATTTGCGTTATAGTCATAATTCTTTTTGATTATGTTATTGATTTTGCAGTAATCAACATAAGGCTGATACCATGGAGTACCTGCTGTAAGAGTTACATTACCATTTAAGTATACCTGACTCATACAAGCCGCAAGCTTGATTGCTTCTGCGTATGTAAGAAGATCATCAGGCTTAAATTCTGTTGCACTCTTACCGTTGATGATGCCTGTGTAAACAGCTCCTACTACTTCATCGTGGTACCACGCATCTTCAGGGACATCAACAAAAGGATTTACAAGTTGGGGATGACCGCAAACTGTACATTTACCATCTTTGAAAGTGTGCTCGCCTACATTAAAGAGTTCAAAGCATACCTGACATTCTTCATAGTGACTGTTCATGTTCGCCATTTTCATAAGCTTGTGTTCGTGTTCTCCGTATGCCGCAAAGGCTGTTGTTGCCATAGAAAGCAGCATACACAACGATAGGATGATTGATAATGTTTTTTTCATATTTGTTTACCTCTTTTCTTTAATTTTATATAGTTATGGCATTATAACTATCATACTGTCTTTGGATTTTTCTTCATCAAAGCTTACATTTGCATCAGCTGTTAAGATTATGTAAGCTTCTTTACTTGTAAGCTTTCTGCCAGTTGCATCCTTTACGGTGCAACGGAATTTACAATCTGAATTCATTTTGTTATCGTCAACAAGGACTGTTAATGTATCGGTGTTTTCACCTTCTGCCCACTCATAGTCCTTGTAAACATTAAGATATCCGCCGTCAAGAATTTCGCTCGGATATGTGAACTCCCACTGATAACTGTAAGGAGCTTTTCCACCCTCGGCTACCACCTTGAACTGTACCTTTTCGCCATGTTTACCTGCCACGTTTTCGGGGTTGGCTGTTATATACATTGACCTCGGAAGAATTTTTGCAGAATTTGAAACCACACCATAAGTACCGTTTTTGACATCACACCTGTATTCACAGTGACTCACAAAATCAGCCTTCTCAACCTGTATCTTAAGTGTTGATGTTGTAGCACCCTTTGCCCATGTATCTGTCGGCTCAATTTTTTTCCAACCGTTTGTGTTGTCATTTTTTATGTACCACTGATAGGTTACGCCTGCGCATCTTGTGTGAACTTTAAATACAGCCTCTTCGCCGTAATCCGCATAAACATCTTTCGGTTGCCGCGAAAGATAAGGTGTTGCTGTCGGCTCTGCACCATACCAGGTTTCATATTGTGTATTTCCTGCTGCATCAGTCACATCGCAACGATACCACATGTTTTGTTCAAACTCGTCAGCATCAACGATGATTCTTACTTCGCTTCCCATCACGTTGTATTTATGATCATTTACTATCTTTGTATATTCATTGTCTTTTTCGAACTTATACCATTCATATGTATAGGGAGGTGTACCTCCTTTTACATGCATACGCATTGTGACAGTTTCACCTAAATTTTTTATACCACCATACTGGAAGGTAAGCTTCATCGGAACCTTGAAGCCATAATTGCCCAAACTTTTTACCCTTTCCGTTAAACTTACCCCAAGAGTTTCAACCACCCACATATCATATGGGATATTCTTCGGCTCTTCTATTAAGATTCCACAGTAATCGCCCTGCTTCGCTTCGTCAAGGCGTTTGTTGAACATCTCTATTCCCGTAACAACGCCATAAACCTCAATGCCGTGTGACGGCGCATGCATTGATACCGTTTCACCGACTCTTAAAGCACCTTTATCAACTCTGCCGACAAAGATATATCCGGAATTGTACTTGGTAACGTTCTCAGGCTTGAATATGAATACCTTTTCAGGTATTGTCACTGATTCAGACTTCACTTCCTGACCAAGAGCATCTGTAATCTTGCAGTAGAACTGACTTGT
>JAFWWX010000075.1 GCA_017517985.1 Clostridia bacterium
TCTCAGTACATATCGGCGAAGGTAATGAACGAAAGACCATAAGCTGTAATGTATGGGATGACACCTACATAAACGCTATCATTGCACATCTGAACTTCGGAACCGAACTGAAAGGAGATAAAACCTATGCGAATAGTTAAAAGCTATAACAGCCCTTGTGATGAATACATTATCAGGGACATCGAAGCTGTTTATAAAGCGCTTACTTCAGAGGAAATCAAACAGGGCGATAGATATGACGCAAAAATGGTTGAACGTATCATCTCGTGGCTTCCGTGCATTGTTGAAATAGAAATGCATGTCAGTTACGACAATGAATGGCTTAACATTACTTTTTCAAATCATCAAACAATCGGAATGATATACAATACCGGAGCTGAAGACGGATTGTTGACTCTGTTTGAGCCGGAAAAGCCGGAGGTACTTGAATATGATATAGCTGACAAAAAGGGCTTTATCCTCAATGCTAAAGGATGTGAATTTCTTTATGCAGAGCTTGAGAAACTTGAAAGAAGGATTTCTAAAAAGGTTCTAAAGCAAACTGATAAGTGGAACGAGCAGATTGCTCATATCATGACCTATGAGAGCGAAGAAGAAATTCGGGATGAGTATGGTTATGGGTATATTACCGAGGAGCAGTGCAGAAAGTACATTGAACTGTTTCAAAAAGGTAAGGAACTTCAAAATGAACCGATTGAGACTCACGAATCAGTTGCTCTAAGCATTTTACACATGATGATGTCAGATGTTCGCAAAGAGGGCTGGCAACACAAATTCGATGCACTTTCACCTGAAGAGCAAGTCGCAGAGCTTCAGCGTGCCGAAGAACAAAGGCACAAGTTGCGCAGCCATAAATATCAGGTGCAAAAAGCATTGGAAACTAAAAATCAGTGAATGATTTACAGTAACTTGGGACTCGGCAGGCATTTTATGCTTGCCGTTTTCCTTTTTTGTATGATGGCAGAAATTTGGCACAAAATTGGCACAGTTTTGCCGATGACAAGAGAATATAAATGTGTTATAATAGTATCGTCCATAAGTGGGTTCAGTTAGTGAATCCACTTTATTTTTATGCAAAGGAGCGAATGTAATGAAATATTGTCCATATTGCGGTGCTGACCTTTTAGGTGGCACTGTTTCTTTTTGCTCAGAATGCGGAAAATCCATTAAAGGTCGAAAGACAAAGGCAAAATCTGAAAAAAAACCGCCAGCAGAAAGAAAAAAGAAAACCAAAACCAAGGTTCCAAAGGATACCGTTCCCGAAGATGAACACATTGAGGAAGAAACTCCGGAGACTGTGGATGATGGATATGATGGATATTATGATGATGTCCTTCCTGTTGATGAAAATGTGGAGCGTCAAGGGCTTGATAAACAGACTGTCAAAAACCTCATTATTATCATTGTGGGAGTTATTGTTGCTATCAGTATTTGTGTGGCAGCAATGTATTTGATGTAAAGGATGTTGTAAAACGGCATAGAAAATTGTGTAATTATTATGAGGTGATTTTCTATGTTATATTTATCAAAAGGTGTTTTGTGCAAGAACTCAACTACAGATGAGGTTCGTGTTGCACGCGGAAATACAGTTATTACTCTTTCCGGGCTTGAGGCAGAAATCTGGCTCGGTGGCAGATTTAATATGGTTTCTACAGACGATAAGGAAAAATGCAATGCTATCCGCAACCTGTACGATATGGGGCTTGCAGAATATGAAGATGCCACGGACGAGTCTGCACAGTATCATATTCTTACCAGATGTATCTGCTGTCCCGCAAAAACGAGTCTTATTAAAAAGCCTCTTTCCAAGTGTGAAAGAATTGTAATGATATGGCTTGATAATGCAGGCCTCCGCCTTTCTACTGCAGAGCTTATGTATCTCGTAGAAAACGAAGTAAGACCTTCAAATAATCTCTTTTACGAGGAAAATGCACAGGCACTTGTAGAAACCATATATACCAAGGATACTATTTTCGATAACATTCTCGAAAATCAGATGGGACACGCAAAATGCAGAAACGAAGTTGTCTGTTCGCTCTTGCTGCTCCTTTCTAAAAAGAGAATTGTTATGCTGTGAGGTGATATTTCTGAAAGAGCTTTATATGAAGCTGCCGATACTACTCAAAAAGCGTATTGCAATAAACATTTTAATTGCAACTCTTGCAGTATTATTGTTTTTTATAGTGATTTTCTGCTTTTCTGATGTAGTTTTGGCACTTCCGTGTTTAATTTTAAGTGTTTTACTAATTGTAAAAACTGCGATTCTGTTTTATAATTGTATTGCCGGTAATTACCTTGAGATCAAGGGGGTATGCTCCGAAGTGGAAAAAACTCCTTTCAGAAGACGGATTAAGTCAATTACTATAAAGGCAGAAGATAAGAAACTGAAGCTCAATGCTCATTACAGTATAAAGAATATAAGTATTGGAGATGCTATAACCGTGTACATATCCAAAAATTCACCGTTATATAATCAGAACGGTACTTACATAGCTAATGAGTTTTATGGAGTTTCTGTTGATAAGGAGGAGTAGAATTTGGATATTAGCAAAGAAAAGTTACTTGAGACGCTTGATGACATACGCAAGCTTATCACCGAAAGTGAAAAGCCTGATGGTAGTCTTGGAATAGATATGGCGCGAGCAATGGTCGTACTTGATTTTGCAAAAACAGAGATTGAAAAAACAATTTCTGTATAATTTTTCGCAGTGGATTGACTAATTCCAATTAGTATGCTATAATAATTATATAAGTTTCAAGGTTTCCACAGAGAAATCACAGTTTTCCAAGTTTACAAAGTGTCAATGAGCACATTCGTGCTTTTTGGCACTTTTTTTATTTTCTGGATTTCTCCCCGTTTACGGGTTGAAATATATTAATTATTTTATAGCAGGTAATCCCTGCAAGGAAGGAGTTTTTCTTATGTTGAAAGTATTCTCAACAAACGTCGTTATCTCAAAGGGATACGACAACAACCCGGCACTCAAGTTCTTTAAGGACGAAAGTACCAACACAAGGAGCGTAAGATTCCGTATTGGTAAAAA
>JAFWWX010000076.1 GCA_017517985.1 Clostridia bacterium
AGGGAGTCAGGGACTCCCTTGACCCACGAGTCTTGCCCGACTCGCAAAGCTCCTAGGGCGGGGCGATAATATTCCCAAAGGTGCGATTGCCTTGTTGCAATCGCATTAGTAATTTAGTTTTAAGTTGCAATCCCAAGACTTTGCTGTCTGTAATTTTAAACAATAAAAATTTACGCAGTAAATTTTCTCCTCAATTCCGAATTCCGAACTCCGAATTCCGAATTTGTCCTTCTCTCTGTCAGGGGCGTTGCCTCCAACACCCCCACAAGGAAGTCAGGGACTCCCTTGACCCACAACTTTGCCCGACTCGCAAAGCTCCTCGGGCGGGGATAATAATATTTTCAACATAATGATTAAAGGTCGTAGCGATTTGTTACGGCCTTTTTATAGCCATTTTAAGCCTTTGGTTTGTAAATTTTCCTGCGTCATTTTTTGAACTTTGAAAACGACTTTTTGAGACCTGCCCATATATCGCCCTCTAAGCCCCAAATTTGCCATTTCGCCAAAAATTACTACTTTATATATATTATATAATCCAAAAATAATACTTGCATTTTATCAGGTTTTGTGATATAATGTATGTTAGGTATATAATGTGCTTAAAATACTCTGTATTACACATAAAATTTATCTTGTAACGCAAAGAAGCGGATAGGAGACTTATATATGAACGACCATCTGAATGAACTGTGGGAGCTTATGTACGCTGAAATTCCAAAGTTCGTACCACTGCCTGAATCATCAATACGACTCTGGTTCGACAGTATACGCCTTAGGTATATGAGCGACACAAGACTTTATTTTTCCATTGACAACTACCTTAAGAAAAAATTTATCGAGGAGCATTACATAAAGGGCTTTTGCGATGCAATAAAAACCGTCGTCGGCTTTGACCCTAAGCCTATTCTTATCTGCACCGAAAGGGATACCTTTGAAAATCAATTTGCAGAGCTTGTGGCGGAAAACAGCGAGGATTTGAAAAATCTGCCCTTCAGTATAGAATCCGTTCAGCACAAAGAACAGGAAGTGCCTGTAGTACCGGCTGAGGAAAGATACACACTGCCCCCCGAAAGAAGCCTTTATCCCGACAGAAACGATTCTGATATAACCACTCTCGGTACTGCGGTACACAGAGGACTTAATGTTCCAAAACGCTACAACAGTACAAGCGGTGCGGTTGAGGAATTAAAGCTTTCAGACTACATTGACGATAGCTCTGACGGTATGCTTATGATGTCACCGTCAGCACCAAACTGTTATCCGTCATATACTTTTGAAAACTTTATTGTCGGAAACTCCAACAAGTTTGCATATCAGTATGCACTTCAAGCATCACACTACCCGGCACAGCAGTATAATCCCCTTTATATATACGGCTCACCCGGACTTGGAAAAACCCATCTTCTGTATGCGATTACCAACGAGATTATGCGACTTCACCCCACCTTTAATATAATCTATGTTAAGGGCGAGGATTTTACAAATGAACTTGTAGAGGCACTCCAGAAAAAGACGCCGTTGCAGTTCAGGGAAAAATACAGAAACGCAGACGTTCTTCTTATGGACGACGTACAGTTTATCGCAGGCCGTGATTCCACACAGGAGGAATTTTTCCACACATATAATGCCCTCTACGAAACAGGAAAGCAGATAATTATGACCTCGGATAAACCTCCGAAGGACATAAAGGAGCTTGAAGAGAGACTTCGTTCCCGTTTTGAGGGCGGTCCTATAGTAAAAATTGACCCTCCGGATATTGAGCTTCGTACGGCTATTATCAAGAAAAAGTTTGAGCTTATGAAGATTGATATTCCCAACGAGGTTGTAATGTACCTTTCGGAAAACCTCAAGGACAACATCCGTCAGATTGAGGGTGTTATCAAGAAAATGAACGCCTACTGTCTAATGTGCGGCGAAAAGATAACTCTTTCCCTTGCGGAAAAGTCTATTTCAGATATTATAACACTTACCTCAAAGATTGACGGAACAAAGATTGTAAATTCCGCATCGGAAAAATTCGGAATACCTGCAGATTCAATCCTTGGCAAAAAGCACTCAAAGGATATTGTCTGGGCAAGACATATGTCAATATATGTTATGAGAAAGCTTACGGATATGTCCTTTAACGAAATAGGCAGATTCTTTAACAGAGACCACTCAACAATTATGGCGTCGGTTGAAAAAATCGAGAGAGAAGCAGAAATAAATCCTGCTGTCGCAAAAGAGATTCAGGACCTTATTGATATTGTGAAAATCAAGGCGTAATGTCGGGAACAGAGTCTCTGGCAATGAGTGGGACGGATTCGGAATTCGGAATTGAGGAAAAAATTTACTGCGTAAATTTTTATTGTTTGAAATTGCAGACAGCGAAATTTTAGAATTGCAATTTAATACTAATTTACTAATGCGATTGCAACAAGGCAAATGCATTGTTGGGAATATTATTGCCTCGCCCGAGGAGCTTTGCGAGTCGGGCAAAATTGTGGGTCAAGGGAGTCTTCGACTCCCTTGCAGGGGTGTCGGGGACGGAGTCCCTGACAGAGAGAGCAACAGGGCAATCGCACTATTGGGAATATTGTTGCCCCGCCCGAGGAGCTTTGCGAGTCGGGCAAAGTCGTGGGTCAAGGGAGTCCTCGACTCCCTTGCAGGGGCGTCGGGGACGGAGTCCCTGACAAAGAAAGAGCAATCATATAAACAAGGAGTCAATAAATGTATTTAACACTTGGAGGCTCCGTTGCCGTAAGAAAGAGCGATGTTATAGGCATATTCGACCTTGACACAGCTCCTGCGGAAAGCGGAATAATGGATTTTCTAAAAGAAAACGAAAAGAACAAAAACGTAACGGTAGTGGGCGACGGAATACCCAAGGCATTTGTCGTTACGAACGACGGAAACACAACAAAGGTATATATCACCACTATATCCGCAGCCTCTCTCCGTGGCAGAAGCCGGAACGAATTTTAAAATATTTAACCCAGTTTAAATTTACAATTTAAAGATATATAATCTATCGGAACAGGAAAAACCTGCTCCAAATTTCAAAAGGACGGTTAGAGTAATGTCAGAAAAAATGGAAAACTTGGCAGAAAATTTTGAAACAGAGGTAAAGACCACCGATTCAAACGTAAATGCTGACGCTCATAAATACGACGACAGCCAGATACAGGTACTTGAAGGTCTTGAGGCTGTAAGAAAAAGACCGGGTATGTACATCGGCTCAACAAGTGCAAGGGGTCTGCACCACCTAATCTACGAGATTGTGGACAACTCCATTGACGAATCTCTTGCGGGCTACTGTACAAAAATCACCGTAAAACTTCACGAGGACGGCTCTGTTTCAGTTCAGGATAACGGTCGAGGTATTCCCTCAGGTATCCACCCGAAAATGGGCATCTCCACAATTGAGGTTGTATTTACCGTACTACACGCAGGCGGTAAGTTCGGCGGTGACGGTTATAAAATCTCCGGCGGTCTTCACGGTGTTGGTGCGTCTGTTGTTAATGCACTTTCCGAGTGGACCGAGGTTGTAAACTGCCACGACGGTAAAAAACACACAGAACGCTTTGAAAGAGGAAAGACCGCAAGACCGATTACCCTTGTTGGTGATTGCGGTGACGAACACGGTCTTTATGTTCGTTTCAAACCCGACCCTGAAATATTTGATACAACAGAATTTGAATATTCCGTAGTGGAAAAGAGACTTCGTGAGCAGGCGTTCCTCAATGCCGGACTTATGATTGAGCTTATAGACCTTAGACCTAAGAAAGACGGAGAGGAAGAAATGAAAATCTCCGATGAAAGCGCGGCAGCAGGTCTTACAGTACAGTCTGACGAAGCCACAAAATATATGATTTTCCATTACGAGGGAGGTATACGAAGCTTTGTTGAGTACCTCAACTCAAAAAAGAGAGCCGAAGTTCTTCACAAGGATATAGTGTATCTCGCAGGCAAGAGAGAGGACACCTCCGTTGAAATTGCTCTCCAGTATAACGACACCTATGATGATACTGTTATTACTTTTGCAAATAACATCAACACTATCGAGGGTGGTTCTCACGAAACAGGCTTTAAGAACGCGCTTACAAGAATAATCAACGAGTACGGCAGAAAGTACAAGTTCCTGAAAGAAGACGAAAAGCTGTCCGGTGATGATGTTCGAGAAGGTCTTTGCGCTATTGTCAGCGTAAAGCTTCCGGAAGCACAATTTGAAGGCCAGACAAAGACAAAGCTCGGTAACGCAGATATTCGTCCTTTTGTGGAAGCGGTAATGAACGAGGAGCTTGCAAATTACCTTGAAGAAAATCCTGAAGTAGGTAAGGCTGTTATAGAAAAGGCCGTTACCGCACAGAGAGCAAGAGAGGCGGCAAGAAAGGCAAGAGACCTTACAAGAAGCAGAAAGTCTGCTCTTGAAAATACAACACTTCCCGGAAAGCTGGTTGACTGTCAGGAAAAGAATATGGAACTTATTGAACTGTTCCTTGTCGAAGGAGACAGTGCGGGCGGTACAGCAAAGGAAGGCAGAAACAGCCAGTTCCAGGCAGTACTTCCTATGCGTGGTAAGATTCTTAATGTTGAAAAATCAAGACTTGACAGAATACTTTCAAGTACACAGATAACACCTATCATAATAGCTTTGGGCTGTGGTATCGGTGATGAATTTAATATGGAAAAGCTCCGCTACGGCAAGATAATCATTATGAGCGATGCGGATGTTGACGGTGCTCACATTAAGACACTTCTTCTGACATTCTTCTTCCGTCATATGAGACCGCTTATAGAAAACGGTCACATTTTCTGTGCAAGACCCCCGCTTTACAGAGTATTCAAGGGTAAGCAGGAAAAATATGCTTTCTCTGACGAGGAAAAGGACAGAATACTTGAAGAAATGGGCGGTAATGCCGACGCCGAGCGATACAAAGGTCTCGGTGAAATGGACGCCCACCAGCTTGCATACACAACAATGGACCCTGAATACAGAACTCTTTCCAAGGTTACAATCGAGGACGCTATTGAGGCAGACGCTACATTCTCTCTCCTTATGGGCGAAGAGGTTGAACCACGACGCAACTTTATTCAAGAAAACGCAAAGTATGTAACGAACCTTGATATTTAATAGGTGTGTTTTCTTCATAACAAAAACAACTTTGAAGATATACTATGAAAGAATATTGTAATCGTAAAAAAATACGCCTTAATGGATATGATTACTCAAAAAACGGATATTATTATATAACAGTTTGCACGAAAAACAGACAACCGTTATTTTGGAAAAACATCGTAGGGGCGGATATTATCCGCCCGAATAGCTGTTCAAAGACAAAATATTTTCCGGAATTGTCAGAATACGGAAAAATAGCAGATACAGCTATAAAAGAAATTCCATTGTATTATTCAAACGTGAGAATTGATGAATATGTAATAATGCCTGATCATCTCCATATGATTTTAGAAATCTCGAACGATGAGAATGGGCGGATGATATCCGCCCCTACAACAGTAATGACAATTGTAGGTCAAATGAAACGTTGGGTTTCTAAAAAAATAGGTTCTTCTATATGGCAAAAATCATTTTACGAACACATAATACGAAACGATACAGATTATCAGGAAATAAAAAGTTATATAATAAATAATCCACTATACTACAGTTTTCAAAAAGAATAATAAATTAAAAATTGATTAATCAGACAAAATCATAGTGTATAAGTTATTACAGAAACAATTATCGAAAGGACACAAACCAAAATGAAACGGACAGGACTTAATGACCTTAGAGAAGCATATCTCTCATTTTTTGAAAGCAAAGGACACCTCAGACTTCCGAGCTTTCCTCTCATACCCCATAACGACAAATCACTTCTTCTTATAAACTCAGGAATGGCACCGATGAAGCCCTATTTTCAGGGAACAGAAGAACCACCAAGACGCAGAGTAACCACTTGCCAGAAGTGTATAAGAACTCCCGACCTTGAAAATGTAGGTAAAACCGCAAGACACGGTACATACTTTGAAATGCTCGGAAACTTCTCCTTTGGCGACTACTTCAAGAACGAAGCTATTCCGTGGGCTTGGGAGTTCCTTACAAAGACCCTTGAAATACCGGAAAATCTTCTCTGGCCGTCCGTTTACGAAAAGGACGACGAGGCATATGCTCTCTGGCGTGATGTTATCGGCGTACCGGAAGAAAGAATAGTAAAGCTCGGAAAGGCTGATAACTTCTGGGAACACGGCTCAGGTCCCTGCGGTCCCTGCTCCGAAATTTACTTTGACAGAGGCGAAAAATACGGTTGCGGAAGTCCCGACTGTAAGCCCGGCTGTGAATGTGATAGATATATGGAAATCTGGAACAATGTATTTTCACAGTTTGATAACGACGGTAACGGCAACTACACAGAACTCAGCCAGAAGAATATAGATACAGGTATGGGTCTTGAAAGACTTGCTTGTGTTATGCAGGATGTTGATAACCTCTTTGAGGTTGATACCGTAAGAAAAATTCTTGATACAGTTTGCCAGTATTCCGGAAAAACATATGGTAAGGAATATCGTGACGATGTTTCAATCCGTATTATTACAGACCATATAAGAAGTACATCCTTTATGATCTGCGACGGCGTTCTTCCCTCCAACGAAGGCAGAGGCTATGTTCTTCGTCGTCTTATCAGACGCGCTTGTAGAAATGGCAGACTTCTCGGTATTAACAGAGCCTTCCTTGCTGACCTTTGCGAGGTAGTTATCGGTGAAAACGAGGGCGCATATCCAGAGCTTCGTGAAAAGGCTGATTACATCAAGAAAATACTTTCCATTGAAGAAGCAAACTTCGATAAGACCATTGATAAAGGACTTGAACTTCTTTCCGAAAACATCGCAAAGCTTGAAGCAGAAGGTAAAACTGAACTTGCTGGTACTGACCTCTTTAAACTCTATGATACTTATGGATTCCCTGCTGATTTGGTAATTGAAATTCTTGAAGAAAAGGGCTTTACCGCAAATACAGACGAGTTTAAGGCTTGTATGGACGAGCAGAAAAAACTTGCAAGAGAGAGAATGAGAGACAATGGTGGCTGGAAGAAAGAAAACCTCGAAATTCTCGGTAACATTGCAAAGACAGAATTTGATTATGACAATACAAAAATAAATGCAAAGATTATCGCACTTGTTGTTGACGGTGAGCTTTGCGAGGCTGTTTCCGAGGGCGAATTTACCGCAATACTTGATAAAACTGTATTCTACGGTGAAGGAGGCGGTCAGGTTGGTGACAGCGGTATACTTACATTTGATGGTGGATGCGCAAAGGTAGTTGACACAAAGAAAATTGACGGAAGATATATGCATATATGCAGCCTTGACAACGGAATTGTTAAGGTTGGAACAGAAGTTACTGCTGAAATTGATGTTATAAAACGCGAAGCTATTAGAAGAAATCACTCCTCTGTACATCTTCTTCAGGCTGCACTCAGAACTGTTCTCGGTTCACATGTTGAGCAGGCAGGCTCTTATGTAGACGAAAAGATAGCAAGATTTGACTTTAACCACTTTGAGGCTATGACCGCAGAGCAGGTAGCAAAGGTTGAAGCAATCGTAAACAGCTACATCCTTGCAGGCGCTGAAATCGAAACTGTAGAAACAGATATTGAAACAGCAAAAGCAATGGGAGCTATGGCTCTGTTCGGTGAAAAGTACGGAAATACCGTAAGAGTTGTCAAGATGGGCGAGTTTTCCACAGAACTCTGCGGAGGTACTCATATGACAAACACCGCAAAGGCAGGTCTCTTCAAGATAGTTTCCGAATCCAGCGTTGCGGCAGGTGTGAGAAGAATTGAAGCTGTAACAGGTGAAAACTTTATAAACTATGTAAACGCAGAAAAGTCTCTTATTGAAAATACAGCAAGAGCATTGAAGATTCAGAATTCCAACGAAATTTTAGCGAAAGCTGAAGCTGCAATGGCGGAAATTAAGGAACTGAAGTCAAAGATTGAGTCTATGAATACCGAAATGGCTTCTCTTAAAACAGGAAATCTTGAAGCAGGTGCAAAGGAAATCGGCGACTTTAAATTAATTTGTGCAAGACTCGACTCTATGGGTGCAAACGAGCTTCGTGCAGCAGGAGATATTCTCCGTGATAAGTATTCAAATGTAGTTGCTGTTCTTGCATCGGCATCTGAAGGTAAGGTAGCACTTGTTGCTGTCTGCGGAAAAGACGCAGTAGCAAAGGGCGCGAATGCAGGTAAACTCATAAAGACCGCTGCAACAATCTGCGGTGGTGGCGGTGGCGGAAGACCCGACTCTGCTACAGCAGGTGGTAAGGATGCTGCAAAGATTGAAGAAGCATTTATTGCCGTTGAAAAGGAAATTTCAGGTAACTGATATATTTAATTTACTTCCAACCCTTTTTGTTGGGGGCGTTGCCCCCAACACCCCTACAAGGGAGTCCAGGACTCCCTTGACCCACAATTTTGCCCGACTCGCAAAGCTCCTCGGGCAGGGGGATAACATTCCCGACAGTGCGATTGCCTTGTTGTGCGTTTTTTTGTTAGCATAACCGTAGGGGCGGATATCATCCGCCCGATATGTAATGCCCTCTTGACTTGCTTTTTTTCCTCAATTCCGAATTCCGAACTCCGAATTATTCTTTATCTTTTCCCCCAACATCCCCCATCGTAGACCTCCCGTATTTTACGGTAACCCACAGACTTTTCCACCTGTTCCCACAATTTCCACAAGAGGATTTTCAAAAATTTCCCACACTTCTCCACTTTTTTTTAACATACTTTTAAACAGAAAAACACATATTTTACCACAGCGAATTTTCAAGTAGTATAAGGATCTGGAATACTTTTCCACACATTCCACCATCCCTACTACTACTATTACTATATAATATACCATTCCATACATAAAAAAAGAAAATTTTTCAAAATACATACAGCAAAAAACAACACGAAAGGAAGAACACTAAAAATGAAATTTACGGTCAACAAATCTGAACTTCAGAAAGCTATGCTTCCGGTAACCTACGGTGTATCCAATGTAAACAATCCGGACTACAAATCCTTGCTTATGGAGGTAAAGGGTGACGAGCTTATAATTTTCTCCTATGACCTTGAAAAGGGTATTAAGACCACAATTCAGGTTGATGGTGATAAAGACGGTAAGGTTGAAGCAGATGCACAGAAGCTTTATGCAATTATCGGAGCTATGGATGATGGCGACCTTACAATTGAAGTGGACGGAAACTTCCTTATAAGAGTAGCAGGACAGAATACCGATTTCCAGATTCTCGGAAAAGACGGTCACGGATTCCCAAATATTCCAAATATTGAAGGAGATTTTGGCTATAAACTTACAAAAAGTAAACTTAGAAGTATTATAAACAGAACAGTATTCTCAGTATCAAACAATGAATCAAATCCTGTTTTTACAGGCTCACTCTTTGAAATAGATGGTGACAAGCTCAAGGTAGTTGCCCTTGACAGAAACAGAATAGCTGTCAGAATGGAAAGCGTAATTTCCGATATTTCCGGTGAAATGGCTATGACAAGATTTGTTATTCCCGGAAAGGCAGAAAATGACCTTCTTCGTATTCTTGCGGATACCGATGAAGAAATAGCTGTCAGAATGACGAGAAAGCACATTATATTTACCTTTGATAATATCTACTACATCTCAAGACTTCTTGAGGGAGATTTTATGAATTATAAAAGACTTCTTCTTCCGGAAAACAAATTTGAGCTGACAGTAAATACAAAGGACTTCCTGGAATCTGTTACAAGAGCTGCAATTCTTCTTGAAAGCTACAAAAATAACTTCCTTATAGTAAATCTTGCGGAAGGAAAAATGAATGTAAGCTGTTCAACAGAGTTTGGTAAGGTTGACGATATAATTGAAAGTACATTTATAAAGGGAGAAGGAGAAACCCTTAAAATAGGCTTTAACCATAGAATACTTATAGACGCACTGCGTGCTGTCGGTGAGGATGAAGTAAAGCTCACCTTTAACGGTGCAACAAACCCCATTATTTTCTCGCCTGTTCATAATGATGAACTAGATGACGAAAGATTCCTTTATGTTGTAATGCCGGTACAGCTCAGATAAAATAAAATTTTAGGGAGGATATGGGGATATTATGTATGTAACTAATCTACAGGCAAAAAATTTCCGTAATATCCTCAGTCAGGAGATAAATTTTCAAAGGGGGATAAATGTACTTTACGGAAAAAATGCCTCCGGTAAAACAAATGCCCTTGAAGCAATATACCTTTTTGCTTCCGGAAAAAGTCTTCGCGGAAGCTTTGAAAAGGATTTTATTAATAAAAATTCGGACAGTGCAAAAATTTCTATTGAATATGTGACAGATACCGCATTTCAAAATGGTAGAAATATGTCGCTTACCTTCCTTAGTAATAACAGGAAAATAATGAAATACGGCTATTCGGATATACCTAAAATGTCGGAATTTCTTGGCCATTTCAGAGCTTGCGTATTTACTCCAGATGACCTTTCACTTGTAAAGGCAGGACCTGAGGAAAGGCGTCGCTTTGCGGATATTTCAATAAGTCAGATAAGTCCGAAATTTGTTCATTGTCTTAATGATTATCACAAAATACTTGCTCAGAAAAACGCAGTACTTAAAAATGCACAGCTGACCGGTAAACTTGATAAACAATTATTTGAAATTCTCAATTTTCAGCTAAGTACTGCAGCAGCAGTTATTGTAAAACAAAGAGCAGGTCTTTTTGAAAAGCTGTCGGAATACGCAAGTGAAATATACAGAAATATTTCAGATGACAGAGAATTCTTCGGAATGAAGTATATTTCCCAGACAAAAAAAGAGTATCAGGATGAAAATTACACAAAAAAAGCCTATCACGAACTACTTGATAAAAACCGTGAAAGAGAGCTTAAATACGGAGTATCTCTTATCGGGCCACACAAAGACGATGTATATTTTTATGTAGGTAAAGGAAACGAAATAAAGGAAAGTGATGAAACAACAGACGAGCTTACCTTTGGTAACGGATTCTCCGCAAAGGCTTTCGGCTCAAGGGGACAGCAGAGAAGTGTTGTACTTTCGCTGAAGCTTTCTCAAGGAGAGCTGTTTCGGGAGCTATGTGGAGAATATCCGGTATTTCTCCTTGATGATGTATTTTCCGAGCTGGATTCCGGAAGACGAAACTATATTCTTTCTGATATTGATAAAAAGCAAATTATAATTACCTGCTGTGACTGTGATATATTCGGAAACTTTAAAAATTATCACAGAATCCTTGTTGAAGAAGGAACATACAGAGAGGGGTAAAAGGGAAAATCACCTTTTTAATTCCGATAAAAACAGAATTCTTGTTTTGAAAAAAACTCAGCAAAAAAAGATTGCAAAAGCGTTCAAAGAACGGAAGTTTTTTCGGCTCCCTTGTGTAAAGGGAGCTGTCACCGAAGGGGACTGAGGGATTGTTTAAATTAAAGGGAAACCTCTCTCTAAAACCCAATTTAATATAAATCTCTTGTTTGTGTTTCAAACAAAACGGCACAAATGGGCGGATGATATCTGCCCCTACAATTCATATAAAGACGAAGAATTCTCGTAAAAAAGCGGAGAGGCTTAAGCAAATATAAAATTTGAAAACAATAAAATTAACATAAAAAATTATTACCCGTACATAAGAAAGGAGAATACACAATGAACGAACAGAAGAAAATTCTCATCGTAGAAGATGAAAAGGACATTTCAGAAATTCTCTCTTATAATATACAGCGTCAGGGTTATGCCATTGACACAGCCTATGACGGTGAAACAGGTCTTTCAAAAGCACTTACCGGTGAATTTGACCTTATTCTCCTTGATGTTATGCTTCCGAAAATGGACGGCTTTGAAATCTGCCGTAGAGTTCGTGAAAAGCTTCAGACACCCATAATTATTCTTACCGCCCGTGAGGAAGAAACGGACAAAATTATGGGACTTGACCTTGGTGCAGATGACTATATGACAAAGCCTTTTAGCATAGGTGAGCTTACCTCCAGAATCAAGGCAAATATAAGAAGATATTCGGGAGAAATGAAAAACCTTGTCGGTGCTGATAATTCCGACGGCTCAGTTATAAAAATCGGTGAACTTGTAATTGATACGGAAAATGTATCTGTAAAAAAATCCGGAAAGGAAATTTCCCTTTCAAAAAAGGAATACGACCTCTTATCTTTCCTTGCAAAAAACAAAGGCTCGAAATTTCCCCAGGACAAACTGCTTGAATCTGTCTGGGGTTACGGTGATTACTATGATTTGCGTACCGTTGATGTTACGGTAAGACGACTCAGACAGAAAATTGAAGACGACGCTTCGTCGCCGAAATATATTCTCAATATGAGATCTGTCGGATATTATATTGCCGAGGAATGATATTCAATAATTCAGAATTTCAAATTCGTCCTTCTCTTCGTTAGGGGCGTTGCCCCCAACACCCCGGACTGTGGAGTCGAGGACTCCCTTGACCCACAATTTTGCCCGACTCGCAAAGCTCCTCGGGCTGGGAGATGATATTTCCAACAGTGCGATTGCCTTGTTGCATATAGCATTAGAAAATTGGTTTTAAATTGCATTCCCAAAATTTTGCTGTCTGCAATTTTAAACAATAAAAATTTACGCAGTAAATTTTCTCCTCAATTCCGAATTCCGAATTCAGAATTTTATAATTCACCCCCTCCTTTAGACGCCCCTGCAAAATGGGCAAGTGTATTTGTATAATCTTTATCATTGTATATTTTCAAGCCCCAACAAAGGAGCTTAAGTTCGCAGGCGAACTTTAAAGAATCCTTTGGATTCTTAAGTTGCGAGTTTGTTGAATATAAAAGTTCTTTGCGTAGCATTCTGAAGGTCAGCAAAGCTGACCTTTGAAGAACTCAAAGAGTTCTTCAAAGTTCGACTTTGTCGAACTTCATAAGCTACCCGTCGGAGACCTCTCGTAAAAAAGCGGTGAGACCCAAACAATAAAAAAATCGGTGGTGTAAAAGTGAACAGAAACCTGAATTCCAAGCTTGTCCAGATATTTATAACCTTCATCATAAGCGTTATGATAGTTGTCGGTGTAATTCTCCTGAACAGCGTCTTTGATTTTTACCGTAACGACTTTGTTGAAAGTATGGACAGTGCATTTTCAAGGGAAAATATTCATAAAGAGCTTTCGGCAAACCTTAACGGTGATAATCATGCAAAGCAGAATAAAGAGCTTTTACTCACCTATTCGGGAGTATTTGGTTTTGGTAGTAACAGAAGCTTTTATATTCTGGATACAAACGGCAATGTACTTGCAACAAATGCGGGCGATTCCGGTAAAGCTCCGGAAAAAACCGCAAATCTGCTCTCGGCTATGAACGGTGAAACCGGAAAAAAACAGTCACTTGGTGCTGATATAATGGACTACGCCTACTATCTTAAAAGTGGCGATAAAGAGTGCATTATATATATAACCGACAGTCTGTCGCAGATGAAATCCCTTACCTGGATGCTGTTCTCCATTATCATTCAGGCTCTGCTTGTGGGTCTTATTATCGCAGTTATACTTTCATTTTTCCTAGCACAGGCAATAACCTCTCCCCTTGAAAAAATCACTGCGGGAACAATGAAAATTTCCACCGGAGATTATTCTCACCGACTTGAAAATTCCTCAAATGACGAAATAGGTGTCTTAACCCGAAACTTTAATTCAATGGCACAGGTTATTGAAAATACTCTTGAGGCAGTAAACGGTGAAAAGGAAAAGCTTTCAAAAATCATAGGTTGTCTCGGTGACGGCGTTGCCGCCTTTGATACAAACGGTAAACTTATGTTTATCAATAAGTCTGCACGCAAAATGCTTGGAATTTACAAAAACGAGGAAATTGACTTTGAAGGCTTTACCGGAAAAATGGATGTACCGATAAGTCCACAGTTTTTGAAAATGTCCAAAAATATCAATATCAAGGAGCATAAAATAGAAAATAGCTCAAACAAAGGAATTACAGCCGATATTGAGTTTGCGACATTCTCTTATGATAAAAGCGAAACAGGTTTTCTTGCAGTAATTCAGGATGTTACGGAAAAGTCTCTGCTTGAAAAGTCACGACGAGAATTTATTGCAAATGTATCCCACGAGCTTCGTACTCCGCTGACAAGTATAAAGGGTGCTACGGAAACCGTTATGATGGACGATGAAATGCCGGAGAGTATGAGAAAGAGGTTTCTCGGTATTGTCATAAACGAATCCGACAGAATGACAAGAATCGTCAAAGACCTTCTTGTTCTCTCTCGTTTCGACAACAGAAAAATGACCTGGCAATCCCAGAGCTTCCCGGCAGGAGTTATGATAAATCAGATATGTACCGCGCTTCGTACAAGTGCAGAACATAAAAATCACAGCCTTGAATGTTATGCCGAGGAAACAAAGCTCGGAACACTCAAAGCTGATAAGGAAAGAATCGAGCAGGTACTTACAAACATAATAGGAAATGCCATAAAGTATACCCCCGAGGGCGGTACAATAAAGGTCAAGGCGGAAAACTTCAAGGGCAAAAAGAAAGAACATTTAAATCCGGAGCCCTTTATAAGAATAGCTGTTTCCGACAACGGTATAGGTATCCCGAAGGAAGACCTGCCAAGGCTCTTTGAAAGATTCTACCGTGTTGATAAATCCAGAACCTCGGATATGGGCGGTACAGGACTTGGGCTTTCTATAGCCAAGGAAATTATAGAGGCTCACAACGGAAATATTTATGTTGAGTCAAATGAAAACATCGGTACAACAGTTACAATTGAGCTTCCGCTTGATACAGGCATTGAATAAAGAGTAGAGTTTTATCTGGAGGAAATATGGGTCTTAATAATATAGGAACATTAATATATATAGTATTTGCAGGAATAATTTTTGCTTATATTTATACTTATTATTCGGGAAAGGTTCTCGGAGGCTTTGTAAGAAAGCTATCGAAAGGTGGATTTGACAGTCAGGAGAATACGGCAACCTTATCAGAGCTTTGCTATTCAAAAATTTCCGTTTTTCTTATTTCTCTGTCCCTTGGCGAGAGTGCATCCCTCAGAAAATATGTTTCTGCAGTGTTTACTCCCGATGAGCTGGCAGTAGGTAAAGAAAAGGGAATTGAACAGAGATACTATCTTCCAAAAGAAAATATTGAGATTGCAGAAAAGAGATACAACGGTGAAAATATGAGTTTTGTAAAGCTCATTTGTGGAATTTTGATACTTGTGGTTGCATCAGCCATATGTGCAAAAATTTTTCCGTACGCTATATCAATGGTTAAAGGTGCGTAAAAATAAAAATCTATAAACTGTAGTTTTGATAATATAGGTATCAGAAAAGCGACGATTGTTAGATGAATAATCATATTTTTTGAAAGAATTTCAGAAGGAGGGAAACTGATGCTTCAGGATTTTATAAAGAAAAATTATTGGACAATAATAATAATAGTTCTGATTCTTACTTTTTTATGTGCAAAAACTGTGACGGGACTTGGCTACAGATATATCGAGCTTGACAGCGGGATAAAATATTTCGGCAAGGTTGACAGCATCGGCTATCCCACAACCGGAAGAATTTTCTATCCCGACGGAAACCGTGGTAAAATAGATACTGGAAAGAACAGGATAGTTTATGAGGACAACAGCGTATATACAGGAGAGCTGTCGGGACTTGAGCGTGACGGCAACGGAAAAATGGAATACGCGGATACAAGTGTATATACCGGAGAATTTTTAGATGACAAAATTACCGGCAAAGGAACACTTGTCGGAAAGAACTCCGAACAGTATACCGGTAATTTTCTTGACGGAGAGAAAAGCGGAACAGGTACATACCTTTACAGCGACGGAAGTATATATTCCGGTAACTTTGAAAAGGACAAGAGAAACGGCACAGGAACTTTAAAATATGCCGATGGAAATGTATATGATGGATATTTCAAGGATAATTTAAAACACGGTAGCGGAACTTTTGTATATGCTAACGGCGACACCTATGTGGGAAGTTTTGAAAAGGACTTAAAACACGGTAACGGAACATATACCTGGGCTTCCGGAATAAGATATACCGGAAGCTTCTTTGAAGATGAAATAAGCGGTTATGGTACAATGAGTTTTCCCGACGGAACGGTTTATGAGGGAGAATTTGCCGATGGCAAGCCTGTTTCGTAAGGGTGGCTTATACCACAAGTTTTTCTAATATTAATTAGTAAACAATTATTACAAGAGGCTGTAGCAAAATTTGCAAAACGCACAAAACAATGGAACGACACAGGTCATTCCCTACTGTACAATATATGGGCTGTAACAATTCATTTTGCTACGGCCCGTTTTTTATATAACGAAATCCACGCTAGTCGCATGGTTCAAAAAAGGTTAACCTGTGAACAAAGAATGTTTCACATTCTTCGTTGGGGCAGGGCTCTGCTCTGCCCGTCTTTTTCCTCTATTCGAGGGAGCCTGAAAAAAATATCTCCCATTCAGTCAGGAATGTGGTTGAATAGAAAAAACATAACGCAGAGCATTATTAAAAAGGGTACGGATATTATCCGCACCCTTTTACAAATAGCCAACCGCTAATAAATATTAGATATATTTTTCGTTTTCGGACAAAGCCAATGTTCCTCATTCAACTATATCACCAAGAATAGGATTGCCGTCCTGTGTGAGTGTCGGCTGAGTGTCAGTTTCTTCTGCATTTTCGGAAGAGCTTTCCGCAGAAACATCAGTGTCGGTATTGTTGCCGTCGCGGTTTTCAAAATAAACATCAAAAATTTCCTTTGCTATCTGTGCCGCATTTCTTGAAAGCTCACCGTGTTCAAGTATTACCGTTACAACAATTTCAGGATTATCATAGGGGGCAAAGCCCACAAATATAACATTGTCCGAGCCGCTTGCAACCTGCGCAGTACCGGTCTTTCCGCCTACGGGGTATTTGTAGCCTACAAAGGTGGAGGACGCAGTACCATCGTCAACAACTCGGCGCATCGCCTGCTTTATGGTTTCCACCGTTTCCGCAGGAATTTCGACATTTGAAAGAAGCTCCGGGGTGTAGCTTTCGATAATTTCCCCCGTTGCATAATCCCTTGCCGAATCAAAAAGATGTGCCTTATACCTTTTACCACCGTTTATGAATGTGGATATGTATGAGGCTATCTGAATGGGAGTGAAAAGATGCTGCTGACCGATTGCCGCCTGAAGTACATATCCCGGATTCCACGCAAGTCCGTTTGCTTCCATATATTCGGGACTTACAAGAATACCCGATGACTCGCCGGTCTCAATACCGGTTTTAACTCCGAGACCTAAGGACTTTGCGTAATCATTCATATTTTTTATTCCAAGACGCTTGCCAACTTCAAAGAAATAGTAGTTACAGGAATTCTGTATTGCAGAAACAACATTCTGGTATCCGTGGGTTGTGCCTTCTCTGTCGTATATCCAGCAGTGAGGCTTGTAGGTTTCGTGGAAATTATATTCGCCCTTATCGTAAATAAGCTCGTTGAAATCCGTAACACCATAGTGAAGAGCTGCCGCTGCTGTTGCTATTTTGTAGGTTGACCCCGGCTCATATATACCGCCGGTTGCTCTGTTTATAAGAGGTCTGTTCTCAAGGTCCTTTGTGAGCATATTTATATCTTCAGAAAAGGTGTTAAGACTATATGTAGGGTATGATGCAGCAACCCTTATAGCACCGTCTCTCGGGTCCATTACTACGACTGCACCAGCATTTGCATCCTCGCCGTCGTACTTTTTCGGAGACCTTTTTCCTGCAAGAGCCTGCGCTTTTATAACTCTTTCA
This sequence comes from Clostridia bacterium, assembly GCA_017517985.1. Next base: position 17,805 of record JAFWWX010000076.1, read on the forward strand.
AGAGCATTTTCTGCAACAGTCTGCATTTTTGCGTCTATTGTCAGGGCAACTGTGTAGCCCGGTTTTGCTTCCTTTACGGTTTCCTCGGAAAGAACAGTTACACCGTCATCGTCAACAGTGATTTTCTTCTGGCCGTTAATACCGCGAAGATATTCTTCAAAGGCATATTCCACACCCTCTTTTCCTACCGTTTCCGTAAGATTATACCCCTTTTCACGGTAGTAATCCGCATCTTCGGCATATATTGTACCGGTTCTACCCAGAATGTGAGAGGCAAGTCTGTCAATGTTGTATACCCTTTTAATTCCATGGGATATTTCAATTCCCGGAAATTGGTGGAAGGAATCAGATATTTTTCCAATAACGGTGCTGTCTGCATTTTCCACAAGCACGCAGGGGAGTGACGAGGAGTAAGCATTTACATCAAGAGTAAAACGAATACCGGCAATTCTGCGTTTCTGCTCATCGGTGAAGTCGGAATCAATAAGATTGTAGCGGGAAAGCAGGGTGCTGTAAAGAGCGGAAGCGGTTTCTGTAAGTGTCTCCTCGGAAAGTCCCATGTATTTAGCATAGCTTTTTACATATTTTTGCTTCTGGCTATCTTCGGAAAAGTTACCGTCAAGTATGTAAGGTGCTTTGTCAGATACAGGTAAAATGTCAGTATACTTTATAGCATTGGAAATAAAAAAGTCGGAAAGTTGGAGTATTACATTGTTTTCCGAGCCTTTAGGCAACTGCTTTTTGTCAAGGGTGATATTATCTGTATACTTATTTGAAGCAAGCACAGTGCCGTTTACATCTGTTATCTCGCCTCTTACAGTAGGAATGTCAGAGAGTGTGGTGTTTTCGCTTGAAAAGCCGGTTTCATATACATTTTTTGAAGCAAACTGCAAATGAAACAGTCTACCTAGAAAAACGGCACAGGTGAGAATAAGAATAAGTTCAAGAAAAGCAAGTCTACCTTTCGGAGGCTTTGCTCCTCTCATTGTTCTTGTTTTCAGTCGCATATATTCTTCCTTCCGGATTAATTTTAAAATTATTATATACCTTAAAAACTATTATATCAGATAACTATACATAATTCTACAGCCGAATGTAAATTGTTACTGCAACCGGCAGATATTATTTTTTTGAGCTCTTCGTGCCTTAACGGCGTGCCGATGTCGTCACGCCCTACTGAGGAGGGCTCTGTCAGAAGGGAGCTTTTTTCAACAAAACAATTCAGCCCTGACGGAAAATACTCCGCAGGGCTGTAAAGTTGTTATTTTATGTAGAGATTTAGTCGTTTATGCCGTCGTATGCGCCTTGTGCAATGAGTCGTTCTATCGCATCGCACACTTCTTTTTTATCTTCCTTATAGGTCATTCCGTACCACTTG
>JAFWWX010000021.1 GCA_017517985.1 Clostridia bacterium
ACTGCTCCGACGAACGCTCGTCCTCACAAACTTCGCTTTGTTCCGTTTTGCTATCCGCAAAACTTCACCTGCTTCGTTGCTCGTCCTCTTTCCCAACACAACGCACTTCGTTCTGCCTTGTGTCGGGAGCCCTAATAGGCAAAAAGGTTCTCATCCCCCAGCCCCTGCAAACAGAAAAAGACACCACAAGGTGTCTTTTTTGTTTGGCGGAGACGGTGGGATTCGAACCCACGGTACCGTGAGGTACAACTGATTTCGAGTGATTTCGAATCAGTTGAACTTCTCAGAAGTTAGTGGAACTTGTGGGAACTTAAAAGAAGTTAAAACCCTTGTAATATCGAGGTTTTTCAGCAGTAAAAAACCTCAAACTCCGCTTTATACGACCATTTTTTATATCCACATAAATTATATTGATTTTGCACATTTTTGGGAACTGATTGGGAACTCTTTGGGAAAAACATTCATCACCTACTATTGAACATTGAAAAACAAGGTGATAAAAGATGAATGTTGTCGAAAACACGAATAATTTGTATGTTACGAAGCAAGAGTTTTGCAAGCTATGCGGCATTTCAGAATCGACTGCATACAAATTGATAAAAAGTAAAAAAGTCAATTTTGAAAAAAAGCGTGATGGTCTGCTTCATTATTACGCTATCCCCATTGAAGAAGCGGAACAATATATCCGTGAAAGAGCCAATCGTGGCAAACTTACAAAGGAGCAAATATCAAGCATTAAAACCTATTACAGAAACAAAATGCGAGATTATCCCCAAGTAATTGATGCAAAGGACATACGAACAGTTACCGGATACGGTAAAGAGATTATTCGCAAGTGGATAAATAGCGAAAAGATACTCGGTGTTGTTGTCCGTAAGCGTTTCAGAATTGCCAAAGAAGATTTAATTGATTTTCTTGTTAGTCCCTACTATGTGACTATAATACGAAAATCCGAAACCCACATTTCAGACTTTCGCAATATTGGTATTATATAACATTTTTTGACATTTTTCAATAGGCAATATAATAAAATAGAGATTTGTTAAAGAGAAAGAAGGTTGTTACCTCTCAATATGAGGGTGTAGCAACCTTCTTTTTTTATATTAAATGATTTAGGAGGTGAAAACAATGTCATTTGAATTTGAGTATTTCTACGGAAATGAAACAGAGCAATTTTCTTTTTATCGCATTCCCAAAATGCTATTCAAGGAAAAGATGTTCAAAGATGTATCAGCCGAAGCAAAGGTCTTGTATGGTCTTATGCTTGACCGCACGGGATTGTCTGCTAAAAATGGTTGGCTTGATGAAGAAAACCGAGTGTATATTGTTTACACAATAGCAGAGATAATGGAAGATTTGAACTGTGCAGACCAAAAAGCAGGAAAGTTATTGTCAGAGCTTGATACAGTTAAAGGAATCGGATTGATTGAAAGAAAGCGACAAGGCTTGGGAAAGCCGAATATTATTTATGTTAAGAACTTCTATTCAGCATCACGATTGCAGAATAGTGAAAATCACGATTCAAGAGAAGTGAAAATCACGAATCAAGAAATTTCAGAATCACAATTCAAGAATAGTGAAAATCACGATTCAGGACAAGTGAATATAACGAATCAAGAATATCCAAATTCACTACCTAATGATAATAATATAAATAATAATAAAAAAAATAATACTGATTTTAGTGAAACTCCTATCTTATCATATCAAGACGAAGATGAACAAAAGCCTGATGCGATGAGATGGATGCGAGAGCGAAAAACATACGAAACACTTATTAAAGACAATATCGAATATGACATTATGGTTGAAAGATACCGAAAGGAATGGCTTGATGAAATCGTAGAAATTATGGTTGATGTTGTTTGCAGTAAGGAACCGTATATCAGAGTTAATAAACAAGAATATCCTCACGAGGTTGTGAAAAGCAGATTCTTAAAAATTGACGCTTCACACATTGAGTATATTTATGATGCACTAAAAGATAACACTTCTAATGTCCGAAACATCCGGGCATTTTTAATTACAACTATTTATCGGTCTTTTGAAACTGCAGATAATTGGTATGCTGCAAAGGTGAATTATGACTTTGCAAATCCTAAACCGAGTTGGAATGGTGGCTAATGGATTATTTGTATCGTGAAAATTATGAGAAATTAGCTCAGGCTATTATCTTACAAGCAGTAAGAGATTACAGAAATGGTTGTTATCAAACGAGGTGTTCAATAGAGCGTTTCTTCCGTTCAGAATGGTTTATGGTCCTTACTACTCTCAATGGAGAAATGCTTATAAAAAGATTACAAGAGGAAAGGTTGGTCAGACATGAGTAAGGTTATTGCGATTGCAAATCAGAAAGGTGGTGTCGGAAAAACCACCACAACTGTAAACTTGGGTGTCGGTCTTGCAAACGAAGGTAAAAAGGTGTTGCTTATAGATTGTGATGCTCAGGGCAGTTTAACAGAAAGCTTGGGTTATCAGAACCCGGATGAACTTGATGTAACACTTTCTACCCTAATGCAAAAGACATACGAAGAAAAAGAAATCAAACCGGGCGAAGGAATCTTACATCACAACGAAGGTGTCGATTTAGTTCCTGCGAATATCGAATTGTCAGGTATGGAAACGGCACTTGTAAACATTATGAGCCGAGAAAGAGTTTTGAAGAATTACATAGATAGTGTTAAGGACAACTATGACTATGTTCTAATTGACTGCACTCCCTCTTTGGGTATGCTTACAATAAACTCTCTCGTTGCATCGGATGAGGTAATTATTCCCGTTCAGGCACATTACCTTCCGCTTAAAGGGTTAGAGCAACTTGTCACAACTGTAACCAAAGTTCAAAAACAGATAAATCCTAATCTGAAATTCGGAGGAATACTTTTAACGATGGTTGATAGGCGAACTCTGTATAACAAGGAAGTTTCGTCTGTGATAAGGCTGAAATACTCAAAATATCTCAAAATATTCAAAACAGAAATACCATCATCAATAAGAGCTGCTGAAGCATCAAGTGTCGGCAAAAGTATCTTTGAATATGACAAAAAAGGCATAGCTGCAGAAGCTTACAGAAACTTCACAAAGGAGGTGCTGAATGATGCCAAAATTAGAAATAAACATAGGTCGGAGTACACTCGATGATTTATTCAAAACGGATGAAGGAAGAAAAACCGAAGAAATCAAACCTATTAAGATTTCAGAGTTAAAGCCGTATGCAGAACAACCTTTTAAGGTTATTGACAATGAAGAAATGGATGAACTTGTTGCAAGCATAAAAGAAAATGGTGTTTTATCACCCGTTGTAGCAAGACCACATCCTGAAGGCGGTTATGAAATACTTTCAGGACACAGACGAGTTCGTGCATCAGAGCTTGCAGGAAAAGATGAAGTTCCCGTAGTTGTTAAAGACCTTGATGACGATACGGCTGTGATTCTTCTTGTTGACAGTAACCTACAAAGAGAACATATCTTACCGAGTGAGAAAGCCTTTGCTTATCAAATGCGACTTGAAGCAATGAAAAGGAAAGCCGGAAGACCTTCTCAAGAAAATTCTGCCCAATTTGGACAAAATACTTCGCCTGTTGATTCAAGAAAGGAATTGGCAGAGCAAACCGGAGAAAGTTCGGTGCAAATTCAAAGGTATATTCGTTTAACAGAATTGATTGATCCGTTGCTTGAAATGGTTGACACTAAAGCAATGGCAATGAACGCAGGTGTTGAGCTTTCCTATTTGAAACCTAAAGAGCAAGTTGCAGTTGTGGAAGCAATAAAAAGTGAGGACACTTGTCCTTCTATTGAGCAAGCAAAGAAAATTAGAAGATTCAATGATGAAGGACGACTAAATCCCGATGTGATTCTTTCTATAATGCAAGAACAGAAAGCGGATAAAATAAAAATTACACTTGGCGATGACAAATTAAAGAAATACTTCCCTAAAGGATATTCAAAAAAACAAATGGAAGATACAATTATCAAACTTCTTGAAAAATGGCATCGTAAATTAGAAATGGAGAGATAAATATGACTTGGTTATGGATTATATTAGCTTTTATTGCCGGAGGAACTTTCGGTGTTGTAATGATGTGCTGCTTTATAGTAGCAAGTCAGGAGGATGAAAGACTTGAAAAACTTGATACAGACAATGCCGAACACGAATAAAAAGTGTGTCGGCTTTTTTTATGGAGGTAAGAATTATGGAATGGCGAAAAAATGCGGGATATATTATCACAAACGCAATAACAATCGGCGAATCAGAAATCGTACTTGGCGTACACGAAACAAAACCTAATATGTTTGTTACATGGGAGTGTGCCAATAAAAACAATTACTTTTGGGGGCATTACTTTACAAGCTTACTTGCGGCTCAAAAGGATTTCTGTGAGCGTGGAATTGATAAGGTTCGTTTTTACGAGCAGATGAAAAAGAAAAAACCACCGGAGCCTGAGAGGTGATGTTATGTTTTCAAGAAAAGAAAAGAATGTCACCTTGTTTTATGCAAAAAATGAGAACCGAGAAGATATTTACGGTTTTGAGGAATTTTTTGATGTTGTGAAAAAGCACAGAGATAAAATTAAACCTTTGTACTATGAGAGTTTTAATAAGATTCAATATGTTATTGTTGCAAAACAATCCATAAGAAAAAACATTGAACTCTTTCCTGAAAAGTGCAAAGAAATCACAAGCAGAATTGTTGAGGACAGATGTTTTCATTGTTCAGGATGCGGTTGCGATTACCTGATGTATATGGCATCTACATACAGAGATGTTGACGGATGTGTTGGTAAAAGTAACGAATGTTCTTTGTGTAGAGATTTATCAACTCCATATCGCAATGAGATAAGAGATTATTCTAAAAAGCACGGAACATTAAAAACCTTGATGAAGTTACTCAACGAGGGTGAAATCCCCGCAAAAGATGTAACTATATGGGGTTCTGAGGTTGATAAGCAAAGCAAGCATAAAAAAAGAGAGCCTGAGAGGTGATGATATGCCAAACACTAAACAACCTGATATGCGATATAACGATAGTGGCTATAACGATTCTACGGCATACGAAGCCTTGAAGAATATTCAAAAAGAAGAACGCAGAAAGCTTATTTGTGAACTTAAAGAACTTGCAAAAAGCCGAGGTTATAAAATTGTAAGCACTATTGAATTAAAAGCATTGGACGGTGATGAAATTGAATAAATTAAACTGCCATTTTCACACTCCGAAGAAATGCAGAATTTTAACAGAAATGCTTTGTAAAAGTGGTAAATGTTCATTCTGCAAGACAACGGAGCAAGTTAAGGCAGATTTAGAGAAATACCCTCCCTGCAACTATGCAGAGATATATGCTGCAAGGCATAAAAACGATATGAAATGAGGTGAATCAAATGGACGAAATCAGAAAAGCCGGAGATTATACAATTACACAAAGTATAACAATCGGAAGTAAAGAATTTGTTATCGGTGAAGATCTGAAAAACAAAGACGGTCTTTTTTATATGATTGGCGAATACGAAGAAGTGTTTGATGTTGTAGGAAGATACGATAATATCTTGGTAAGCGATGATTTTGTAGGTTTACTTGAAAGACTTTCACAAAGAATAAATGACGAGATTGAAAATCTGAAATCTGAAAGGAACGGCATTTCACCAAATGTTATAACAAGAGATATGTGTATTCCTGATGACTACACCAAAAGCATAGTTGGTAAGGTTATAGTGATTAAGCCTGAAAATTTAAGACCTGAATATGCTAACGAACTTTATCAGATTGCATTAGCAACACACGGTTTTGGAGCTGAAGCAAATTCGAGAGGAACAAAAGTGTATTGTAAAAAACTCTTTTCGGGTGAAGATGCTCTAACACGGCGATATGACATTATCGGTGAGTTAAAACCCGAACACTACCCTGAATGGCTAAAAGAAAAAATCAAAGAGAATCCCTCTTTGCTAAAAGTAAAGAAACACAAGGAGGTTGAACGCTGATGGAGAAAAAACACATTGTTTGGTCTGATATGAATTTAGACCTTGATGATTGGCGTGATGACCTTATTGAACAATATCCTGATGCTTCCGAAGATACTCTTATTTCAAAGATGTACGAAATAAATAATGACTACTTGGATGATACGAGAGCAAACCTAAACATTCAGCTTTCGCAGAGTATTATCATTATTGGCGATTTAGGTCTTTGGAACGGACGGGCACACGGATATAAAATGATTGATAGCGGAAATATCAAAGATTGTTTTCAATCTGATTGTGATATGAACGAATGGTATGTTGACAAGCTTGGTGATTTGCGATGCAAAGCAGTTCATCACGATGGAACAAACTATTATTTATATCGTGCCTTTAAGGACGGTGTTACCGATAGTCAGATTGAAAGATTGCAAGACAAACTCTATGCCGGAACTGCAACAAGACAAGATATAACCCGTGTTACAAAAAGACTCGGTGATGATATTGGTGCAGTTTACGGTTGGCAGTTCCCCACAAGAACGCATAAGGAGGTCGAAAGATAATGGATAAACAAATAAGGTTCATTGATAGTAGTTATAATGAACTTTTTACTATTCCCGACAGAGGTATTATAGCGGTTAAATATCCTGACGGACATACAGAAAATAAATTCTGTTTATACATAGACGATTACCATACAGAAATTGACGGTGTATGCTATCACATTTGTCAATGGGCAGAGCTTATGGAACAGAATGAAAGAATATGCTCTCCGGCAGAACTCCCCGAATATTCGCTCGAAAATATAACCCCTGATGAGTTTGAGTTTATGTATGCAAAAGAGGATGAAAGCATTGACAGAGGTTGCATCGGACATCTTCGTGCAGACTTTGATACGGGTAAAGCATTTTTCAGCACTTGGTGGCCGGAAAATGATAATCTGAAAACGCAAGAATTTAAGGACGAATTTGATAAGGTTATCAATTACTTCCGCAAAGAATCATTTACTCCACTTCTTAAAAGTCGCTCGGATATGTATAATGTCTGCTATCGGTTAAAGCCAACACAAAGTGCAACGGATAAAGATGTTCACGGTTTCAAGATTATAACCGAAAAACACACATACTATCTTCGTTGCAATCCTCGTTTGGGTGAATACAATTTGTATGTTTATTGCTATAACACTCAGGCACTTGATAAATTCAGAAACACAAGGTTTGTCGAGCAGAATTTTGATGCAGTAAATCAGGATAAGTTCTTCAAGACGGACTATGGCTTTGAGGAAATATACTACAATCCCGATTCTACTGCAGGCGGTCAGCTTGTATATAATGAGTTTTCGTTTGAACTTATACGGGAAGCTTCAAAGCAAGATTCAATGATGAAGTTCTATAACTATCTTAATAGTGGTTGTAAACAGTATTGTGTTGACATTGATTCAGCAGAGTTTATGGACTATCTCAAAGATTTTATGGAACGGGAGCCTGACTATCTGAAGGATAATAAAGAAACTGCAAATGCGATGATAAAAGCTGCAAACGAAGATAAAAAAAGAAATAAAACGGAGCCTGAAAGATAATCGCACAATTCTATAAAAGGAAGTGATGAAAATGGTAACTGCAAAAGTGCGATTTTTAACAAATAATCTTGTTGCAGAGCTTACTTGTAAAGCTGATGAACTCAAAAAGAGCTTGGAAGAAATCGGTGTCCTTACTCCCTTGAGTGTTATTAAGCTTGATAATGCAAGAACTTTGCAAATACAACTCAATCCGACAGATGAAGTTGGAGAGCTTGTTTGCGGTATTATCAATCCAAAAAGTGATACTCTCGGAAATGTTCAAAGACTTTGCAGGCACATCTACTGTTTTAATGAGCAGAACCGGGCAACTTTCATTTCAAAGTTGGAATCAGGCGAAATCAATACCGTTTCAAAAGGTATTAAGTATGCTGAAAAGCTTCGTGCAGAGAAAAGCATAAGCAGATAAGAGGTGCTCTAATATGTACTACAAAATAATTGATAAATTGCCTGATGAAATGCAAGTGTATAAGGAAACTCCGTTAGATATGGAGCATCCTGCTTACGGTGTCGAAAGACGAAAGCTCAGAACTCCTTGGGAAAGAGATTATTTCACAATCGAAAACGGAAATATCAAGTTAATTTCCGGCAGACCGGATAAAACAGAATTTGATGGTGTGAAAGTCGAATATCCTAAAGGAACTAAAGAGATTTGCTTGTTTGTTGAGAAAAACAGAGATTCCCTTCTTCCTATGAACGAAGAATTGTTTTTGAAAGATTATAAGTTATGCCAACACAGAAACAATCTTATGGGTGAACTAATGGGTATGGATATGACTATTGAAGATTTCAGAGAAAGAATGGACAATCCACCCTCACCGCAAGATAAAAAGACAATGAATCGCTTATGGAATGAACGGCAGAAAATCGTAAAACAGATATGCAAGCTTGACAAAAAAGAAAATATGCTTTTATCAGGCAAAGTTAAAAAGAAAAATGAAAGAGAACGATAATATGGAGGTGAAATACAAATGGCAACCAAATTGCAGCTCATTACAGAGCTTGCGAATACAACTTCCAAAGAACTGTCCTCGGTTAATAAATGGACGGATTTTTTAAGTTCTGCTGCTTGGCAATATAAATATTCCTTTGAAGATCAGGTTTTAATCTATGCACAACGGCCCGATGCACGAGCGTGTGCAGATTTTGATACTTGGAATGAAAAGTTAAAACGCAGAATCAACAGAGGTGCTAAAGGTATTGCCCTTCTCCGTGAACGAGGTGCTGACTTTTACCTTGACCATGTGTTTGATGTTTCAGATACATACAGAGGTATGCGAGGTGTTGATGTTAAGCTTTGGGAATATTCCGATAAGTATGATGATGCGATTATTGAAACACTTGAAAATACTTTCGGAGAACTCAAAGTAACTACTACTCTGACCGATGCAATTATCTGTGCTGCTCATAATGCAGTTGAAGATAATAAAGCAGACTATCTTGCCGACCTGAAATATGCAAAAGATGATAGTTTCTTGGCAGACTTGGATGAATTTAATATTGATGTTGAGTTTCAACAAACTGCTGAAGCTTCGGTTGCATATATGGTAATGCAGAGATTGGGACTACACCCGGAAGAAGTTTTTGATACCGAAGAATTTCGTCATATTGTAGATTTTAGTTCAGTTGAAGCAATATCAGTTTTAGGTAATGCAGTAAGCGAAATATCTGAACAAGCACTACGAGAAATATCTTCTACTATTACTGCTGAAAGAAAAAAAGAAATAAACCAGGCAAAAATTTTTGCAGAAAATGAAAATCAGCAGTACAATGTAATCAAAGACGAAAAATCACCCCAAACTCAAATCCAAAATGAAAGGACGGATAACGATGGCAGAGATAACATACAGAAACGAGAACGGGATACTGATACCGAACTTGGAAGCACCGAAGAACGAACTCCCGATAGGCAAATACGGGATGATGAGAAAGAAATTCCTCAAGCAGAACAGACGCAGCATTTACTCGGCGATGATGCTGAAAGGAACATTGATGGAACACCTGCACGAGATAGACAAGACAGCGAGAGAGCAAGTGGAACAGATGATGCAGAAAATGGCATTATCGGAGGGCGTGAACGAGAAGCTGAAAGCGGAGAATCCGCAGAGGTGGACAGGACTTATGAACAACCTCAGACATTCCGCCGAAGAGGTAGTGCTGAAACAGTTAGTTCTCAGTTAAGTCTATTTGACCTTATTGATGATTCCAACATACAAGAAGATATGCAAAGAGAAGCAGAGCGATTAAACAATATTCGCCCTGCTTTTTCTATTCCCCAACAAGTTATTGATACAGTTCTTTGTGACGGAACACACCACCCTGATAGTATTATTACCATTGTATCAGAATTCAGTAAAGATAAAACTCTTGCAGATAAAGTTGCTTTCCTGAAAGACTATTACAGAACAGATGGTAAAGGCTTTATTCTTGATGATAAGCGAATATCTGCTTGGTGGAATAGTGACGGAATCACAATCAGCTATGGTGATACGGTTGAAACCGGAAATAAACATCATCTTTCTTGGGAAGATGTTGCAAGGAGAATTGATGAACTTCTCGATATGGGAAGATATGCTTCTACCGATGTTCTTTTGCAGGTTGACGATTTTATTTATTCTAAAACCGCAGAGAACTTTTGGTTTATGTATAGGGATTTGAACTACGAGGACTATCCTGAACTCAAAGACTTATTTACAAACGAAGCCTTTGAAAGAAAAGGTGGATTCCCTGATGAAGTAAAGCGTATGAAAGAATTTCTGAAAACATCTGCCGGACTCGATATAACTAAAACGGCAGTTCAGAAAGTATGTGATATGCGTGACGAAGGTAAAGATGTAGTTCGTTTCAGATACATCAATCCTCACAAAACAAATAAAATGCTTGAAGATTTATATATTGTGCGAAAGCAATATACATCACAAGAGCTTTCTTATGTTCCTCCGGTTCGCTTTATTACCGAAGATGAAATAACAAAAAATCTTCTCAGAGGTACGGGTGGCGAAAACGGAAGATACCATATATACATATTCTTTATGGAAAATTCAGATAAGTATGAAAGACAACAATTCCTAAAGAAAGAATATGGTATAGGTGGCGGTGGCGATTTAGTTCTCAATGAGAATCACGATGGCAAAGGTATTTCTTTAAGTCACGGCGATTTGATGCAACCATACGCAAAAACCTTGATTAAATGGAACGAGGTTGAAAAACGGATTGACAAGCTCATAAAACGAGGTATTTATCTTAGTCAGAAAGACATTGAAAACATCCCTAATTATGAGAAAAATGAAATTGCCGCAGCAGTTCACAGTTCGTTTTCAAGTGTTATGGATGAATCAAGATATAAGCCATATCCAAAAGATTTGTATTACTTGGATACTACGGCACGAAAGTACATCATTGAAAAGCTTGATAACCCTGAGCAGTTGGCAGAAATGATGTCGGAGCTTCGTAATCTTCTTATGGAAACTCCTAAAGATGATGAATGGAAATTCAACATCCGGACAAAAGCTTTGGATATGCTTGAGCAGTATTCAAATGGAACATTTAACTTATTCCCTTCGATAGAAAGACCTGCTCCCGTTACTTACACAGAGCTTGATGAAGCACAAGGAATTATCAACGAGTATATGCAAAAGGAACTACAACACGAAAGTGCCGATTATTCAGACCTTCGGAAAGTTCAGGTTGCATTTACAGAAACCGAAGATGGAAAACACGAAATTCAGGTTGAGTTGAATCTTGTTGATTTTGCCCTTGTTAAGTATGTTGATAATAAAGTTGTCGAAGAACTCAAGTATGATAGTCTGTCAAACCTTATAGAAAACGAAATTGAAGGTATGACTTTTGATGACTTGGTTTATTTAACTGATGAGCAGCTTGCTCCGTTCTATGAAGAACCGGAACAAGAAAGCTTTGCAGACTTTTATGCAAGAGTTCACGCAGACGATGACGGAAAAACCGTTGCACTATTCCCGGTTGGAGATTTCTACGAAGCTATCGGTGTTGATGCTGAAGAAGTTGCATCTGCTCTTGGTATTCAGGTAACACACAGAACCATTGAAGAAAATGTGTATGCAATGTGCGGATTCCCAAGACACAGACTTGAGGAAAATGTCAATGTATTAACCGAAAAAGGCTTTGATGTAATTTTGGTTGATGATGACAGACAACCACACAAGGTTATTTCAAGAGATAAAGCTTTGGGAATTGAGCCTGAAAAGAAATATGACATAGGCTTTGGTTTCAAAGGAAACGGCACTACTGTTTGGAACAGACTTGAAGAAGTTGATAATGACTATAAAACCATAGCACACATAAGTAGCGATGGAAACACTATCAAATACTATGAGGAACTTCCCGATGCAGTAAGAAAGCAAATAGAATCCTTTGCACGAAGTCAAAAACCACTTGCGGAACAACTTGTAGATTTCATATATGATTATGATTTTTATGAGTATATGGATAGCCTTAACCCTGATGACACCCGTGAAGATGCAGTTCAGCAAATGGCTGATGAACTTGCGAACCCTGAAAACATTCAGAAAATCATAGACAACATCAATGAATTTACTGAAAATATGGAAAGTGATGATGAGTACAGAGATTTCAGGGATAGCCTTATAAGTCAGCTTGAAGAACTGCTCCCTGAAGAACAGGCACAAGAAACTCCCGAAGGTTTGCGTTGGGATGAAGGTACTGCAATGCGTATCGCTCAGGAAGAATGGGATAAAGCTCATAGACCTCCCGTTCACAGACCAACATACGAACAACGAAACTACAACTTTATGAGAGAGTTTGCACCCGCCGTTCTTGAAGGTAGTGTCAGATATGCCTTGTATGAATCGAAAAGCTTCATGCCAATTCATATCAGTAACCTCTATGACGGTTCTATTAGAATTGCACACACATACGAGCAAGGCGGAGATACATTCTATGATCCTGAAATGGTGTTTGAGATTGACGAGGAAAACGGAGCATTAAAACCCATTGAATACCGTCAGGACAATTTAGGAATATATCAGGTTGTAGGCGAAAATGTGTCAGACCGAGAGCTTTCTTCTTTCGCAGTTCAATGGTTCAAAAACATTCGTAGTCAGGGATTCCATTTAGCAATGGAAAGACTTGAATATGCAGATGCAGACATTGAGGTTTCGTATAATGAAAAAGGCGAAATTATAAATGTTGAAGGCGAAGAAAATGCCGTTGCATTGTATATTGAAGAAAACGCAGTTGAGTTCCCGGTTGACGAAACTGCAGAGCTTGTTGGAAAAGAACTAACGATTGATGACCGCAGATTCATTGTAGATAGTGTCAATCGTGAATTTGACACAGTAAGTCTTAAAGACATTACATTCCAAGAAGGTACGGGATTCCCAATCTTCCGCAGAGAAAATGTTGAATTTGTAAAGGCAGCACTTGAACAACAAAAAGATGCTGAAAAGATTGTGCCTGAATTTGAAAAGGTTCAGCCATCAAAGGTTGCAAATACTGTTGTCTATCCTGAAATACCAATGGCACAAAGAACTAACTTTGTCATTGATAATGATGAACTCGGTTATGGCGGAGCTAAAGAAAAGTTCAGAAAGAATATGGAAGCTATAAGGGTTCTGAAAGAATGTGAATTTGAACACAGGCTTGCAACACCTGAAGAACAACAAATTCTCTCTGAATATGTTGGTTGGGGCGGTCTTGCGGATGCCTTTGATGAAACAAAACCGAATTGGGCGAATGAGTTTCAGGAGCTTTATGCTGCACTCTCTCCCGAAGAATATGAGCAAGCAAGAGCTTCTACACTTACTTCTCATTACACTTCTCCCGTTATAATCAAGTCAATGTATAAAGCACTTGAGAATATGGGATTTAGTCAGGGTAACATCTTGGAGCCTTCTTGCGGTATTGGTAACTTTATGGGATTAGTTCCCGAAAGTATGAAAGACAGTAAAATCTACGGTATAGAAATTGATAGTATAACCGGACGAATCGCACAACAACTTTATCAAAGAAATTCAGTAGCTATTCAGGGGTATGAAGATACAACACTCCCGGATAGCTTTTTTGATGTAGCGATTGGTAATGTGCCTTTTGGAGATTATAAGCTTTCTGATAAGAAATACAATAAGCACAATTTCCTAATTCACGATTACTTCTTTGCTAAAACTCTTGATAAGGTTCGCCCCGGCGGTATAGTTGCTTTCATTACTTCAAGCGGAACTATGGATAAAAGAAATTCAAAGGTTCGTCAGTATATCGCACAGAGAGCTGACCTTGTGGGTGCAATCAGGCTTCCTAACAATGCTTTTCTTAAAAACGCAGGTACGGAAGTTACGGCAGATATTCTATTCCTCCAAAAGAGAGATAGAATGACAGATATTATGCCCGATTGGGTGCATCTTGGCACTTTGGAGAATGGTATTGCTGTCAATCAGTATTTCGTTGATAACCCTGATATGATACTTGGCGAAATGCAAACTGTAAGCGGTCCTTTTGGTCCTACACC
>JAFWWX010000022.1 GCA_017517985.1 Clostridia bacterium
ACCGTGCTTTATTGCAATAGTGTTACTGTAATTACATACCATTTATATATTTACCTCCAAAAAGTTAAGGGCAGCCTTTTGACTGCCCTTTAGTGTTTATCTTCCGACATACCAATCATCGTAGGCTGATTCGGAAATGTTGATTGTGTTTGTGTTTATCGTTCTTGTAATCATACCTGCAGGTGTCCAACAGTCGCTTTGAGTTATACTCATAATATACTTTCCGTTGGGATACCAAACGGGTGTGAAATGAACCCTGCCGTATGTTCCGTTAGGTCTGAATTTCCACTCGCTCGATACCAAATCAAGTGTTCGGTATTCACCGTTTTTGGTCGAGTAGTCAAATTCGGGCATAAGAGCATAGGCAAACTGCGGTTTTGTGTATGCCGCCGATGACGGCATAGTGTAACCCGAAACGGATTTATTGTTATTCATAAGTGCCAAGGATAAGCCATAACCCGATTTCATAGTCCAAGAACTGCCGTTTTTAACAGCCGTTGAGCCTGTTGCGGGTGTGAGAGTTGCGGAACTGTCCGCAATACCTACGGCATAGCTTACCTTCTTAAATGCACCCGATGAATAAGTCCATTCCCACCAAGAAGCAGAATAGCTCTTGTTGTCCTTTGACAGAGGAATGGTAAATCCTGCGGGTTTGGTCTTTTCAAACTGTGTATCGTTTGTTTCAGATACAGTTGCAGGTGTTGTGGTATAGTTTGCGGATGAAAGGTTGTACGATACACCGTCCTCGATGATTTCACCCGTAATCTTTACCTTTGCACCATTCAGACCTGCAGGAACTTTCCACTTGAAATACACAAGATTGTTTTCAAGACCGGGAACAACAGCCTGTTTTTTGGTGTATGTGGCTATCTGTTTTGTGCCGTTATATACCTTAAACAGAATAGATATATTGTTGCTCGGCGTGTAATCGTCCGTGTAGGTGTTGTTGAGCCAAAAGCTCGTTATTACCTCGGTGTTCTCACGGTAGTCTGCATTTTGTGCAATAGGCGTAAGTGTCAGCGGATGCCGTACTTTACACTTCAATGTCAATTCGTTGTTTTTACCGTTGGTTTCGTATTGAGTGTTATATATACCCATACCTTCAAGATAGATACCGCCCCAAAAGTCGAATGTTCTCTTGTTCGGCACTACAAAATCGTAACCGGGAAGAAATGCCTTTGAGTTGGCACTTAATGACCAAACACCGTCTATCTGTGTTCTGTCATCTCTGAAACCGTTTATATATACTCTTGAGTCTGTGTTGTTTCTGTAAATATAACTAACCTGTACTGTTTCACCTGCAACAAGGTCATAGGGGTCAAGTATTATGCCCGTTCCTTTTCTTTTGAACTGAATTTCATACAGTTCGATGTCACAAGGAATAACGGGTATCTCAATCCAAGTAGTTTCGTGAGTATGTTCCTTATCTTTTGACCACCAAGTTTCAAGTTTAAACCTCAATGTGCTGTTCGTTACTTTTGGTATGGTATATGGATTAAGAACACTGCTTATACCCGTAGATGATTTACTGCTCAAACCGTAATTGTTCTTACTTGCATCATAACCGCTGTTTTCCGTATAGGCGTTAACCCATTCGGAGCCGTTATAGTAATACAGAGAACCTCTCATACAGGCACGGGGACTCCAAGTGCTGTCTGTTCCGTAATAGTATTCAATACGACTATGCTGACCGTGATACACTTTACCGTACAGACCGTTTTTGCCGTTGTACGCAACATATCCGCCCTCGTATCCTCGGATTTTTACTTCGTTTCTGTTCAAAACGGGTTTTATGGGGATATAGAAGGTTTCAACAGTACCGCTTTTGAGAACATTGCCTTCAGCATCAACCCAATCCATTTTGGCTTGGATTTCGTAAGCCTCAATGTCTGCGGTTACGGTTTTGTATTTATCTGTGAACTGAACAGGGAACCAAAGTGTTTCGGGATAATCGGGATTGAGATTAACTTCTCTTGTAATCCAATCACCGCCGTTCTTGACATACTGCCTTACCCTTATGTTCTGTGTTTCATTGGGGAAGTACACATTAAACCATACTGTATCACCGATGGTGGCATAACCGTTTTTGTATTGATATTCATCAAAGGTTGCACCCGTGCTTATACCAAACAGTTTTGTTTTATTATTCTTTGCTCCGCTGTAAGCATCACATTCCTTTACATCAAGAACAGGGTCATAAATCCACTGTGCATAAAGAGTAACGGTTGAGCCGTTGACAGATGAAAGATTTTTAACCTTCTGTTTGTCGGTATATGACGTTCCCGTACCGTTTGCCTTTGTGTTCCAACCCGTAAACTTGTATTCGCTCTTGGTAAATCCGTTTGCGGTAAGTGCTTTTTCAACATTATATGTCATAGTCATAGAAGCTGTTGAGCCTCCTGTATTACCGTTGCCGTTGAATTGCACCGTGTAAGTTGCGGGTTTCCACTTTGCATATAGAGTGACAGTTCCGCCGTTGGTAGAGGTCAGATTGTTTACCTGCTGTTTATCGGAATAACTTGTACCCGTGCCGTCTGCATTTGTACTCCAACCGTTGAATACATATCCCGTTTTTGTAAAGCCGTTTGCAGTGAGGTTTTTCGGTGTTCCATATCTCATAGACATTGAAGCGGTAGAGCCGCCCGTGTTTCCGTTACCGTTAAACTGAATGGTATATGAGTTCGGATTCCACTGTGCATAGAGATATACCGTTCCGCCTGCGGTTGAGGAAAGATTTGTTACCGTCTGTTTATCCGAGTAAGATGTTCCCGTGCCGCTTGAATTGGTGTTCCAATTCTTAAAGGTGTGTCCCGTCTTTGTAAATCCGTTTGCACGGAGAGTTACCGAGGCGTTGAAATTCACCGACATTGAAGCGGTAGAGCCGCCTGTGTGTCCGTTACCGTTAAACGCAATAGAATAGTTGCTGACTGTCCATTGAGCATAAAGAGTAACAGTTCCGCCGTTGGTAGAGGTCAGATTTTTAACCGATTCTCTGTTGACATAACTTGTCCCCGTGCCGTTGGCTTTCGTATTCCAACCTGCAAAGGCATAACCGGATTTTGTAAATCCGTTGGCCGTGAGGTTTTTGGCAACATCGTATGTCATATTCATTGAAGCAGTTGAGCCGCTTGTACTTCCGTTACCATTGAATCTGATAGTATAGGTATTAGGCTGCCACTGTGCATAGAGTGTGAGCGAAGTGTCACCGCTTGTAATACCCGATTTCAAATCCGTAGGTTTAATTGAGGAATCGTCTTGGTCGAACAGAGTTCCGCCCCAAGAATATTTACCCCATTTGGTAAAGGTATATCCTGTGCGATAAAGACCGAAGGTTGAAGCATTACAAAGACCGCCTGACTTGGTGTTATTATAAGTCCATTTATCCGTGAACTTTGAATAAGGTGAAGCGGTGTAAATCGTATCCAAAAGCAACCTGTAGCTTGAGTTGCTCAAAGAGCCGTCATTTGCATCGTAATGAACTTCAAGTACGGCAGGACGCCATTGTGCATAAAGCGTTATTGTACCACCCGCCGAAGTAAGATTTCTTACATACTCACGGTTATCATAGCTCGTTCCCGTACCGCCGGACTTTGTGTTCCATCCGACAAACTCATAACCCGTCTTTTTAAAGTTGTTTGAATTTAATCGGGTCGAACTGCCGACAGTAACAGTCTGATTTGACATAGAGCCGCTTGTGTTACCGTTACCATTATATTTAATGGTATAGGTTGAACTCGTTGAGCTTGATGAGCCTGTGGATGAAGAACTGCCGCTTGTTTCTTGATATGCGATACCGACACCATAACCTTTGTTAATGATGTTATAGAAGGTTTCCTTACTGCTGCTTCCGATTGAAGAAGCGGAAGTCCAAAGACCTTGTCCGTCTGGTGTGTATAGTGCATTGGGATAAACTCTGTTTGTGTATGAAGCGATAAATCCCCAAGTAGCAGAGGTGTTACTTGTACCTCCGTTACTTGATGCACCGAGGATATATTTGCCGTATAAAGCTGTTTCAGTTACGGTGATGGAGTGATAAACACTCTCCAGCCTTATATCGTAAATCGGCTCAACAATAACTTTATCGCCCTTTGACATATTTGCTACACTACCGACACCGAGCAGGGAAAGAACTTTATTGATATTGTTTTCATTGTTCTGCCAAGTTTCCATTCCCGAAGGTGCAGGCAGGGTTGTTGAAAAGCCTTGTGAGCTTTCTTTGTAGCAATTCGTGGTGCTTCTTGCCGTTGTAAAGCCGTTGTTCTGTTTGGATATAAGCTGTTTTTTATTATTCTTTGTGCTGAACTTATATCCGTCCGTGTATCCGAGATTACCGTAACTTGTGTTTCGGAACACGTCAATAACCTTGCTGACCTTCATCGAACCCGATGAGGTTACAGCGCTGAAACGATAACCTATACAGTTATCGCTTGTTGTTCTGATTGCGTATCCGTTAGGTGATGCTGATGAAGTACCGCCCGTGCCGCCTGCAGAACTGCCGTCCCAAGACAAAGCAAAGGCATTTGTGGGTATCATGCAGAGTAGAGAACACACAACCAAGATAATAGATATTACTCGTTTAATACTAATCATCTCCTTCTTAAAAAACAAAAAAATGACCTGACATTACATCAGGTCATCATCTCTTTTGGTTTAGTGCGAGTGG
>JAFWWX010000023.1 GCA_017517985.1 Clostridia bacterium
GAACGAAATATTTTACTGTTCACTTTCTGCACCTCCTATTTTGTAACCTATATTTTTAACGGTCTCTATTTTTACATCGGAATTTTCAAGCTTTACTCTGAGTTTTCTGATATGAACATCAAGTGTTCTTGACTCCTCGTAAAACTCTCCCCACACTTTAGTGAGAAGTTCTTCCCTGCTTACAACTTTTCCTTCAGCTTCAAGTAAAATAAGGAGAAGTGAATATTCTTTGAAAGAGAGAACCAGATCCTCGCCATTTAATTTTATAATGTGCTTTTCAGGATTTACGTACAATTTTCCTAACGAATATTCCTTGGTATTTACAACTTGTGTTTTCTTATATCTTCTTAAAACTGCGTTTACACGTGATGCAAGTTCAGTCATACCAAATGGCTTTGTAATATAATCATCGGCACCCATATCAAGACCAGTTACTTTATCAAATTCGCTGGTTTTAGCGGTAATCATAATAACAGGTATATCCTGATACTTTTTATCTTCACGGAGCTTTTTAAGAATAGATATGCCATCCTCCTCCGGCAGCATTATATCGAGTAAAATAAGTTCAGGTACTTCTTTCTGAATCTCTTTCCAAAATTCACTTGGCAAAGATAAGCCTTTTATTTCGTAGCCTTCCTTGGCAAGTGCGTAGCAAACAAGCTTTTGTATGCTTGCATCATCTTCTAAAAAATAAATCATTTACTCACACCTCCGAAAAATGATTTACACAAATATTATACCATATAAGTACTTCATTTTCAATAAATCAGTCATATTTCATCAAAACAAACAATTTACTCATCGTCTTTTGCGTGTTTTCCTGTAATTGAGTAAATTACCCATTCTGCAATGTTTTCAGCATGGTCTCCTATTCGCTCAAAATATTTGGCAATCATAATAAGGTCAATAAGTGCCTCTGCATTTGCAGTTTTTGATTCAATAGCACTTATGAGTTCACTTCTCACCTTATCAAACAACTCATCTACAATGTTATCATGTTCAATTACGGTGTATGCAAGCTCTGTATCCTTCTTTACAAATGACTCAATACTGTCTGTTACCATCCTAATGGTTGCTCTTGCCATATCAGCGATATGAATTTCACTCTGCATTCCGCTGCCGTAAGCGTATTCTGCAATCTCCGCAATATCCGATGCCTGGTCACCGATTCTTTCCATGTCAGAAATCATTTTAAGTGCAGAAGAGATTGTGCGAAGGTCACTTGCTACCGGTTGCTGTTGCATTAAAAGCTTCATACAAAGGTTTTCTATATCGCGTTCTTTCTGGTCAATTTGCTTATCTGATTCAAGAACATTTTCCTTCATAACATGATCGTTTTCAATCAAAAGTTTTACTGCTGCAGAGATTGCTTCCTCACAAAGAGCACCCATTGTGATAAGTTCATTATTCAGATTGTTTAATTGTTCATCAAATCTGTTTCTCATATCAACCAAACCTTCCTGTAATATAGTCTTCTGTTCTCTTATCACGAGGAGTAGAGAACATTTTTTCTGTTTCATCAAATTCAATAACCTCACCAAGCAAGAAGAATGCCGTTTTATCTGCAATTCTTGCCGCCTGCTGCATGTTATGAGTTACCATAACGATTGTATATTTCTCTTTAAGTTCTACTGCCAGATCCTCAATTTTTGATGTGGAGATAGGATCAAGTGCGCTCGTTGGTTCATCCATAAGAAGAACTTCAGGTTCAACCGCCAAAGCTCGTGCAATGCAAAGTCTTTGCTGTTGACCGCCGCTCATACCAAGAGCACTTTTTCTGAGCCTGTCCTTACATTCATCCCAGATTGCAGCCTGTCTTAATGACCGCTCAACAATCTCATCAAGCTTTACCTTTGATTTAATTCCGTGAATTCTGGGGCCATATGCAATGTTATCGTAAATACTCATTGGGAATGGATTTGGCTTTTGAAATACCATACCTACTCTTTTTCTTAATATGTTTACATCCATATCTTTATAAATGTCTATATCATCAAGTGTAATAAGGCCTTCAATTCTGCATCCTTCAACAAGGTCATTCATTCTGTTAAGTGTTTTTAAGAATGTTGACTTACCGCATCCTGACGGTCCGATTAACGCTGTAATTTCCTTTTGAGGTAAGCTTAAGTTTATATCCTTAAGTGCGTGATTTGTTCCATACCAGAGATTTAAGTTTGAAGCTTTTATAATATCGCTCATTGATTATCCCCTTCCTTTCTTGAGAATTTTAGCTGCCATTTTTGCAGACATATTGATAATAAATGTCAGTACAAGAAGTATTGCAGCAATTGCAAATGCTATTTCAAATTCTCCTCTTTCTTTTGCGTACATATACAACGAAACTGTAAGCGTTGAGCCGGCGTTACCAGGAAGAACTGCATCCTTTAAGTTAAGTATTTCATTTGCCATACCTGCCGTAAAGAGAAGTGCTGCACTCTCTCCTACTATTCTTCCTACAGAAAGAATACATCCGGTTACAATACCATCTATTGCAGATGGAAGAACCACAGTTCTTATCATATACCATTTTCCTGCTCCCAAAGCAAGGGAACCTTCTCTGTATCCGTTCGGAACTGTTTTAAGACTTTCCTGAGTTGTTCTGATAACTGTCGGAAGTGTCATAATAACAAGAGTAAAGCTTCCGGCAATAAGGGATGTTCCAAGTGAGAAGAACTGAACAAAAATCAGCATACCCACAAGACCGTAAATAATTGATGGTATTCCCGATAATGTTTCTGTTGCAAGCTCTATAATACGAACTACCTTTTTATTGCTTGCGTATTCGTTTAAGTAAATTGCCGCGCCAACACCTAAAGGAAGAACAATTACCAATGTGATCAGGATAATGTATAATGTATTAAGGATGTTAGGCAATATTCCCGTAGTTCCTCTGATAAGGCTTGGTTTTGTTGAAAGAAGCTCCCACGAAATGTTTCCAAGACCTCTGTAGAGTATATATCCGATTAAACCAAGAAGTATAAGGCAGATAAGTCCGGCTGATGCGTACATAAGTCCGTTTAAGATTCCGCATTTAATTTTTCTCTCTGCAGATATTTTTTCATGCATTACCTATTTACCTCTCTTTCTTCTTAGCGATTAAATTCAATACTACATTGATAAGCATTATGAAAACAAAGAGTACCAACGCTATTGAGAAAAGTGCTTCTCTCTGCAATCCTGATGAGTAGGACATTTCACTTGCAACTGCTGTTGTAAGGAATCTGACACTTGTGAAAAGCCCGGGCATATTTGCAACATTGCCCGCCACCATCATAACTGCCATTGCCTCACCTATAGCTCTGCCTATTCCAAGCACTACCGATGTTAAAATTCCGCTTTTTGCTGCAGGAACTACTACCTTGAATACCGTTTCTGTCTTAGTTGCGCCAAGTGCAAGTGATGCTTCTTCGTATTCTCTTGGTACGCTTCTTATTGCAGTTTCAGATACTGAGATTACTGACGGAAGAATCATAACCGTAAGTACAATAATTGCTGAGAAAAGATTTGCGCCGTCAGGAAGGTTGAATGTTTCTCTTACCAGAGGCACTATAACTATCATACCGACAAGACCGTATACTACAGACGGAATGCCTGACAGTAAATCCACTGCACTGCTTACCACGCCTGAAATTCTAGGGCTTGACATTTTTGCAAGAAATATTGCACACATTATCCCGATTGGTACACCGATTATGATTGCACCGCAGGTTCCGTATATGGAGCTTAAGATAAACGGAAGAATTCCGTATGACGGGGTTTGTGCAGTTGATGCCCATGTTGTGCCAAACAGAAAATCTATAATTCCTATTTCTTTAATTGCCGGCAAACCGCTTACAACAAGAAATCCTGTTATCAGAAGTACAAATGCAATTGTCAGAAATCCGCAGACTGTGAAAATACAGTTCATTGCTCTCTCTAATACGACGGATGCTTTTTTAACTTTGCTCATTTACACCATCCTTTCTGACGAATGAGTTATGTTCTATTTACAGTCTAATAGGGAACGCCAAGCCTTTGACATTCCCCAAAAAGACCATCTTATTATCTTTTTACAGGAACTGCTCCTGCTTCAATAATCCATTCATCAGCTGCACTTGATGTTGCAAATTCGAAGAAGCTTTTTGCTGCAGGTGAAAGTTCTGCATTTTTCTTGGTTACCATTACGAAATTTCTCTGAATCTTGTAGCTTCCGTTCTGGATTGTTTCTGTAGAAGGTGTTACCCCTTCAACTGAGATAAGCTTTACTGTATCTTTTACAGATGCAAGTGATGCATATCCGATTGCGTTCGGGTTAGATGATACCGTCTGAACAACATCACCTGTTGATGTAAGTTCCTGGTTATATTTGCAAGCATCTTCTGTATCTGTGATTGATTCAAAACCGTCTCTTGTACCTGATGCAGCTTCTCTACCGATTAAAACTACCGGTGCATCTGCTCCGCCAACTTCACTCCAGTTTGTAATCTCACCTTTGTAAAGTGCTGCAATCTGTTCGATTGTAAGGTCTTTTACAGGGTTTTCTTTGTTTACGATCATTGCGATTCCGTCAATTGCAACTACTGTTCCGTTAAGGTCTGTTGCTTCTTCAGGTTTAAGGTCACGACTTGCAAGTCCGATGTCACAGCTTCCTGCCTGAACCGCCTTAATACCTGAACCAGAACCTGTAGGATTGTAGGTTACCTTAACTGCACTGTTTTCTTCCATGTAAGCTTCTGAAAGGAATCCGATTACCTTTTCCATTGATGTTGAACCGTCTGTTGAAACTGTTCCGCTTACCTGTCCATTGTCCTTTGGTGTGTCGGTATTTGTAGTTCCGCATCCTGCAAGGGCTGCTACCAACAACACTGCTACTACCATTAAACTGATGATTTTCTTCATTTGAAATCACTCTCCTAAAAATTTATTTTTGTTTTCTCTTTCCTGAGTACATTTAAAGTTTAACATAGCCAATGTAAACTATGCTACCATAGGTACGTTAATTGTATGTTAAGCTTTTTCAGTTTTTGTTAATTCAATAAAAAATATCCCTTACACCAATAACGGTATAAGGGATATTTTTTATTTATGATATTAAGTACTATGGATTATAAAACCAATGAAGGAGCAGAATAAATTCTTGCACCCAACTCCTGATTCAGCATGTACAAGCTCTTTGGATCAGAGCCAAACAATTCCATCTTTGTGATAAGGTCGTTTGCATTTGTTTCTTCTTCGCCCTGTTCCTTTACAAACCAATCAAGGAACTGCATTGCACGGAAATCTTTTACATCGTATGCTGCTGCATATATATCATTGATAAGCGATGTTACATATTCTTCGTGTTCAAGTCCTGCCTTTAATACATCCATATCGCAAGTAAACGTTTTGTCAGGTTTTGCGATTGCATCAAGTGTTACAACCTGATTTTCATTCTGCAGATACTGATAAAACAGCATTGCATGGTCACGTTCTTCCTGAGCCTGAATCATATACCAGTTTGCAAATCCGTCAAGACCTCTTGCCTGAAAATAGTTTGAGAAGTCAAGATACAGATATGCTGAATAAAACTCCTTGTTGATTTGCTGATTTAACAGCTCGCGTACTTTTTCGTTCATCATTTTACATTACCTCCGTATATTAACAAATTTTATTTTATCTGTCTAAAATTCTGCCATCTGTTGAAATTGTAACTACCTGCCACGGTAAGAACTTACCGCTATCCTGAATGGCTCTTTTTGCAGCGTTTTCTATTCCTCCGCAGCAAGGGACTTCCATTCTTACGATTGTTACACTTTTAATATTGTTATTTTTAATGATAGCAGTCAGCTTTTCAGAATAATCACCTTCATCAAGCTTGGGACATCCCACTAAGGTTACCCTGTTACGCATAAAATCATTATGGAAATTACCATAAGCATATGCTGTACAGTCGGCAGCTATCAAAAGATTTGCTCCATCAAAGTACGGTGCATTAACAGGCACAAGCTTGATTTGCACTGGCCACTGACTTAGTTGACTTGTAATTTTAGGAGATACTTCGCATTCTTCAGCTTCTTCTCTCCGAATCACTTTGGAGTTCATTCCGGGACAACCGCAAGGTAGCTTTTCTGCCTGATTATTGAGCTTTGCTTTTTTTACCGCTTCTTCATCATATGCTGGGGCTTCCCTTTCTTCAAATGTAATAGCACCTGTCGGACATGCAGGAAGGCAATCCCCTAATCCATCACAATAATCTTCTCGGGTGAGCTTTGCTTTTCCATCTATCATTTCAATTGCACCTTCATGACACGCTGATGCACAAAGTCCGCAACCATTACACTTTTCTTCGTCTATTTTTATGATTTTTCTTATCACACATCATTCCTCCTTTACAAAATTCTATGAACTAATTATAACACAAATTGCATCAAAAGTCCATTGTTATATTTTGCAGTTTAAATCTCAGGAGCAATAAATCCCTTCTCTTGGAGTGCACTTTCTATTCTATTAAGAACCTCTTCAGAGTCAGCTTTAACGGTGTGATAATGATATCCGCCTGTTATACTCATAAGCTCTGACGATTTTCCTGTTCTTACACCTTCTAAAAACTGTGCTATATGCAGTCTTGAAGAAATGTTAAGAGGTGCCGTCATTTTTCCATAGACTTTATGCCACACAAAAACATCAGCAACAATTCCTCCAAAGTCAATAATCGTATTGAGTTCATCCTCTGTTTGATCTTTTGTATGAAACAATTTAAATACTCTTTCACAGTGAGGAGTTGTTTGCATAACATATCCGCTGTGTGTTGAAAGGATTTCGTAACCTGCTTCTTTAAGAGCAGAAATATCCTGAACAATAATTTGTCTTGATACACCAAACTTTTCAGATAGTTTTCCGCCGGGTACTGCATTTTGTGCCGACATCATATAGCTTGCTATTTCTTTTCTTCTTTGATCAGCCTTCATTAAGTTCCCGCCCTTCTATCAGATTGCGTGAAGATTTTTAAGCGAAAGATCAAGGATCGGTGATGAATGTGTTAATGCTCCGCTTGAAATGTAATCTACTCCAATATCAACAAGTCTTGCAACATTTTCTTTTGTTACATTGCCGCTGCATTCTGTGACTGCTTTACCTTGGGTAAGTCTTACTGCTTCTTTCATATCTTCAACGCTCATATTGTCAAGCATTATAATATCTGCACCTGCTTCTAATGCTTCTTTTAACATATCAAGGTTTTCAACCTCAACCTCAACCTTGCAGACAAATGATGCATATTCCTTTGCCATTTTAACAGCTTCTTTAACACCGCCGGCAGCTCCAATATGGTTATCCTTAAGCAAAATAGCATCGCTTAAGTTATATCTGTGATTATGACCACCGCCGACTTTTACGGCATACTTTTCAAATACTCTCATATTTGGTGTTGTTTTTCTTGTGTCCAAAAGCTTTGTGTTTGAGCCTTCAAGAAGGTCTGCAATTTTTCTTGTATATGTTGCAATGCCACTCATTCTCTGCAAATAGTTAAGTGCTGTACGCTCACCTGAAAGGAGAACTCGGATATCACCTTTCACAATACCAAGCTTTTGCCCCTTTGTAACTCTGTCGCCGTCCTTGCAGTTAAAAGTCACTTCGGTATTTTCATCAAGGAGTGTGAAAACTCTCTTAAATACCTCAAGACCTGCAATAACACCGTCTTCTTTACAAATCAGGTCTACCTCACCCAATTTGTACTCAGGCATAACAGAATTTGTTGTGATGTCCTCACTTGTAATATCTTCTTTAAGTGCTGCTAAAATTAAATCGTCTGCGTTAAGCTTCATTGTTATATTATTCATGGCTTTGTTTCTCCTCCTCAATTGACCTTAAAATTAACTCTTTATATTCTTCTTTATAGTTTTCATATTTTTCAGGCTTTACTTCCGGTAATGAATCGTCTTTTAATGAATTATAGTTAAGGTTTATGTCTGATGCTGCGCGTTTTGCAAAAACAAGGCTTTCTAAAAGTGAATTACTTGCAAGTCTGTTTCGTCCGTGAACACCGTTACAAGCTGTCTCACCAACTGCATAGAGTCTGTCCATACTTGTTTTACTGAATCCGTTTACATCAATACCGCCCATAAAATAATGCTGTGAAGGCACTACCGGAATAGGCTCTTTTGTAACATCATATCCTTCATCAAGGCATCTCTGATATATATTCGGGAAGTGTGACTTGATTTCCTCTTCCGGAATAGGTGCAAGAGATAGCCAAACATGCTCCGTGCCTTCCCTTTCCATTTCCGCAAAGATTGCTTTTGAAACTACATCACGTGGCTGAAGTTCATCGGTAAATCTCTCTCCTTTTGAGTTTAAAAGTATTGCACCTTCACCACGAACTGATTCGGATATCAAAAACTCTCTTCCATCTTTTTTCGTAAATAAGGTTGTAGGATGTATCTGTATGTAATCCATATGCAAGAGCTTTACATTATACTTGATGGCAAGTGCTAAAGCATCACCTGTTAAATGACGATAGTTTGTGGAATGTTCAAAAAGTCCTCCGATACCGCCTGTTGCTAAAACTGTATAATTTGCAGTTATCGCCTTATAATTACCTTCTTCATCGTGACCAATAATACCTCGGCACTCGTTACCGTCGCAAATAAAGTCAACCATTGTGAAGTTTTCTATAAGGGTTATATTCTTACGGTTTCTTGCAGTTTCCAGAAGATGCGAGGTTATTTCCTTTCCTGTTTCATCCTCATGAAAAAGAATTCTCGGAGCGGAATGTGCACCCTCTTTGGTATAGTTAAAGGCTTCGCCATTCTTTTCAAAACGGACTCCGAAAGATACCAGATCTTCAATAACACCCTGAGAGGAGCGAATCATAATATCTACTGATTCGGGATTATTCTCATAATGACCTGCTTTCATCGTATCCTCAAAAAAAGCTTTATAGTCATCTTCATCTCTCAGCACACAAATACCGCCTTGTGCAAGATAGGAATCACTTTTCCTTGCAATGTTTTTTGTTACCATTAAAATGTTTCTGTTTTCGGGGAAGTTCAGTGCGCAGTAAAGTCCTGCAACACCACATCCCACAATCAATATATCTGTATTCATTACTTTGCACACTCCAACATTCTGTTAAGCGGAACAAGAGCAGCCAGCCTTGTCGCTTCGTCTATTTCTACAACCTTGTCTTCTTTTTCAAGAACTGAAAGTATGTTTTCAAGAGTATTTAGTTTCATATCCTTGCAGCAAGGTGTGGGCGAAACAAAATAAAATTTCTTATCAGGGTTATCGTTTATTAGTTTGTATTTCACACCGTCTTCGGTGCAGATTATAAGCTCTCTCCTGTTCGACTTTTTTGCATAATCAATAATGTCTGCTGTACTGCCTATGTAGTCGGATAATTTTAGAACATCAGGTTCACACTCCGGATGAGTCAGAATCTTTGCATCGGGATGTTCTTCCTTTATCGTCTGAAGCTGTTCTTTGGTAATTGCAGCATGTATCGGACAATATCCGTCATTTATAATAATATTCTTTTCCGGAACCTGCTCTGCTACAAATCTGCCAAGGTTACGGTCAGGAATAAAGAATATATTTTTATTTGGTAATGCCTTTACTATCTTTACCGCATTGGATGATGTTACGCATACATCACTTTGGCATTTCAGTTCTGCTGTTGAATTGATATAGCATACAACTGCAAGGTCACTGAACTTATTTCTCATTTCATCTATGATACCGGGCTTAACCATATGTGCCATAGGACAATCTGCAGTTAAATCAGGCATCAGCACCTTTTTATCCGGATTTAATATCTTTGCACTTTCACCCATAAAAGAAACGCCGCAGAAAACAATTATATCGCCAGAAGTTTTCTTGGCAACCTTTGCAAGATAAAACGAATCGCCCACATAATCGGCTACTCTTTGCGC
>JAFWWX010000024.1 GCA_017517985.1 Clostridia bacterium
CTCTTGCCTTCACGCTCTCTAATTTCATCCACGCTTTCGTGAAGGACAATGTTGCCGTCTTTGATGAAAATCACTTCGTCAAGCACCTTTTCAATATCACTAATAAGATGCGTAGAGATAATAACGGTTGCTTTTTCGGAGTAATTTGAAATAATGCTGTCAAGGATATAATCTCTTGTTGCAGGATCAACACCGCCGATAGGCTCGTCCAAAAGGTAGAGGTCGGCACTTCTGCTCATAACAAGTATAAGTTGAACCTTCTCTTTATTTCCCTTTGAAAGCGTCTTGAGCTTGTCTTCAGGACTGATATGCAGATTTTCAATCATTGTGTATGCCTTGGAAGCATCAAAGTCTTCATAAAAGTCTTCAAACATTTTAACAAGCTCACGGACAGTCATCCAATCGCTCAGATAATTTTTATCCGGAAGATACGAAACAATTTTCTTTGTTTCAAATCCGGGCTGTTTATCATCAATAAGCAAATTTCCGGTTGTAGGTGTTAAAAGCCCATTTGCTATTTTTATCATTGTAGTCTTGCCACTGCCGTTTGGTCCTAACAAACCAATTATTTTTCCGCGTCCAACTGACAGTGATACATTATCAAGGGCAGCTTTTGCCCCGAATTTTTTTGTTAGATTATTACATTGCAATATGTATTCACTCATAAAATCATTCCTCCTGTTCTATCAAAGCAGTTCCAATATTTCTTCTTTGGTATATCCAAGCTGCATCATACCATCCAAGAAATCCTTGATAACATTTTTTGCGAGTTCGTCCTTCACTTTTTTGATTAGTTTTGTATCCTCAGTTACAGACTTACCATTGACTCTGTGAGAAATTATAAGCTCTCGGTTTTCAAGCTCAGATAACGCTCTCATCATAGTGTTAGGATTAACCTGTGCTTCTCTGGCAAGGTCTCGTACAGATGGAAGCTTATCACCCGGCAAAAGCTCTCCGGAAACAATGAGACGTTCCATTTGCTCTACTATTTGAGGATATATAGGTTTATCATCTGAAAAACGCCACTCATAATTCATTTAATCACCTCCGCTTTTTTGTGTTAGTGTATTAAGCACTTAATACACTAACACAATTATAACAAATGAATTTATCATTGTCAATAGTTTCGGAGTATTTTTTAGGAGAAAAATTTTAAGAATATTATTCAAAAGGCACAGCACGGTCTTAAAACCCATGCCGTGCCCATATTTTAGTATTTCTTAAACTTCAGTATTGCTTTAAACAAATCGCCATCAAGAACAATATCAAGTGTACCATTACATAGTTCTGTATAGCTCTTTGCTATGGCAAGACCAAGACCATTTCCTTCTGTTGTTCTTGATTCATCACCTCTGACAAATCTGCCCATTATTTCTTTTGCATCAAAATCAAGAGGATATGCAGAGGTATTTTTAAACTCTAACACAATCTGATTATCTGTTTCTTTAGCTGAAATAAATGCTCTTGTATTTTTCATTGAATATTTCAATATGTTGCTGATAAGGTTATTAACTACGCGAGACATTTTTCTGCTGTCTGCCGGGAAGAACATTTCCTTGCTTGCATCAATACAGAATTTAATATCGGAACTTTCAATTTCCTTATCGAACTCTGCTATGGCTTGGTTTATAAGAAGTTCTGCATCCAGCTTTTCGAATACTATTTCTTCGTTACCGCTCTGTGCTTTTGAAATATCAAATAAATCCTGTGTTAAATTTTTCAGCCTGTCACTCTTTTTTGCAATTACCTGCACATAGTCCTGTGCTTCTTCAGGCAATCCTTCAACCTTTGATAAAAGCTCAGTGTAACTTATAATAGATGTCAGCGGTGTTTTAAGATCGTGGGAAACATTTGTTATAAGCTCGGTTTTCATTCTTTCAGCCTTCATCTTTGCTGATACCGACTCATCAATGCTGTTACCGATGTCGTTTATATTTGCAGCAAGTTCTTTCATATCCTCACATTTTAATTCGGGAATTTTGTAGCCTGAGTTGTAGTTACGAATTTCGCTTACACCTTTCTTGATTTCATCCATGTCTTTTGTACGGTATGATAGAACAAATGATGCAAAGACAAACAAAGAAACTGCAACCGCAAGCCAAAAAATCAGGTAAATGCTATCTATAAAACCAAACATTAAAAATCCACACAAGCCAATACCGGAAGTATATACTAAAAGCATTATTATCAGGATAACACCTGTTTTTTTAGATAACAGTTGCACAACACTATTTTTGTATCCTTTCCATTTTCTATATATCCATTTTAAAATTTTTACAAATGTTCTCCAGCACCATCTGATAACACGCATCATGATACTTGAGCCAATAAAATTCTTTCTCTTTATGTTTCGTATGATAGAAAGGAAAGATGTAAGTATGGCACTGCTTGCTATTGCTGTTGTGAAGATTTCAATTATGTTGAATAATCTCGCCGGAAAATGTCCGGTGAATACGTTATCCATAAGCACAACAATGATATATAATGCGAAAAATCCGATAATACCAATAGCAGCCAAATGCACCTCAAGCCAGATATTATCAACCCACATCGGAACAATTTCGCCGTCCTTATTCTTTCCGCATACACAGAGAAGATATATGAACATAAGTAATGCGATAATAGCAAAAACCAATGTGCGGTATATAATATCGTTAGTTAAGCTTGCCTGTCTATACCAGTCCTCATAGCATTTATTAAAATATTCTTCACTAATCGTTGCCGCTATTTCGATATAATCGTCTTCGTTATATCTTGCAACTTCATTCAGCATATAATTTGATAAATATGCGTTATCAGAAAAGGTTGTCTCTCGTTCAAGATGAATATCGCCTTTTCCCGGTCTCATAACATAAGAATACAAATCATTCTGATTCAGTTCTTCCGGTGATGAAGCCCCGCAATTTGTAAATACACGGTCATTCCATTTAATGTAGTAATGTATTTTATCCTTGCACCACATATCATTTAGTCGTTGTTCAATGTTTTGCTCTAACGTCTGACCGTTTATTGTCAGCGGTTCTATTTTGGTTACGTTCTCTTTATCATCTTCAACATTGTAAAAGTTATGGTAAGCATTGAA
>JAFWWX010000077.1 GCA_017517985.1 Clostridia bacterium
CACTTGTTATCTTCGATAACCTTTTCAAAGTCAATAATCTTTTTGATTTCTTCAAGGAACCAGGGGGTGATTGCTGTAATCTTGAACAGCTCATCAACGGACATACCCATTCTGAAAAGTCTTGCAACAGCATATATTCCGTCGTCGTGGAAATCACGGAGATACTCAACAAGCTCTTCCTTTGTATAGGAGTCAAACTTTGCCATCCAGAGGTGGTAAACACCGATTTCGAGTGAACGAACAGATTTAAGGAGACATTCGGAGAATGTGCTTCCGATACCCATTACTTCACCGGTAGCCTTCATCTGAGTGCCGAGCTTGTTTGTGGCTGTAGCGAACTTATCGAAGGGGAAGCGGGGCATCTTTGCAACTATATAGTCAAGTCTCGGTTCAAATGCTGCAGTTGTGTTTGCAATTGCAATATCTTCAAGGAGCATACCTACTGCGATTTTAGCTGTAACTCTTGCAATAGGATAACCTGATGCCTTGGAAGCAAGTGCGGAAGAACGGGAAACTCTGGGGTTTACTTCAATAAGGAAGTATTCAGATGTGTGGGGGTTAAGTGCGAACTGTACATTACAGCCACCTTCGATTTTAAGAGCCTTGATAATCTTTATAGCACTGTCGTTGAGCATCTTAAGGTCGTGGTCAGAAAGGGTGAGAATGGGGGCTACAACAACAGAGTCTCCGGTGTGTACGCCAACAGGGTCAACATTTTCCATCCCGCAGATGGTGATTGCGTGGTCAGCGCTGTCACGCATAACCTCAAATTCGATTTCCTTATAGCCCTTAACACTCTTTTCGATAAGAACCTGATGAACAGGAGAGAGCTGGAAAGCGCCTCTGCCTACCTCACGGAGTTCTTCTTCATTGTAAGCAAAGCCGCCGCCTGTACCGCCAAGGGTAAATGCAGGACGAAGAACTACGGGATATCCGATTTCTGCCGCAGCCTCTGCTGCTTCATCAACGGAATATGTTATTTTTGAGGGTATAACCGGCTCGCCGATTTCTTCACAAAGTTCCTTGAAGAGTTCTCTGTCTTCTGCTCTTTCAATACTTTCGCTGCTTGTACCGAGAAGCTGAGTTCCACATTCCTTGAGAATACCCTTCTTTTCAAGCTGCATTGCAAGGTTAAGACCTGTCTGTCCGCCGATACCGGGGATTATTGCATCCGGTCTTTCGCTACGGAGAATTCTGGCAACATATTCAAGTGTCAGCGGCTCCATATATACCTTGTCGGCGATAGTTGTGTCTGTCATAATTGTAGCAGGGTTGGAGTTTACAAGGATAACCTCATAGCCCTCCTCACGAAGTGCAAGACAAGCCTGTGTTCCTGCGTAGTCAAATTCAGCCGCCTGACCGATAACGATAGGACCTGAGCCGATAATCATAATTTTTTTGATGTCTGTTCTTTTTGCCATTTTTCTTTTTCCTCCGTATTTATGGTTCTTTGTTTTTTACTGTATTTTTTTCATACCTTACGGCATTTACTTTATATCTGAATATGCGATTTCTCCGCTGCTCACTGTCATAAGACACTTACCAAAGACTTCCTCGCCCTCAAAAGGCGTGCTTCTTCCTTTTGAAAGGAACTGGTCAGGATTTACAGTGTATTTTTTTGAGAAGTCAAAGACTGTAAAGTCTGCAACATCTCCTATTTCCGTACCGCCCATCGGAAGATTGAAACGCTTTCTCGGATTTGTGTGCATAATCTCAACAAACTTTTCAAGGGTTATTATTCCGGGTTTTACGAAGTTCGTATACATTACAGCAACCGCTGTTTCGATTCCCACAACACCCATAAGGCTCTTTTCGAGACCCCTTGATTTTTCCTCTGCACTGTGAGGTGCGTGGTCTGTTGCTATCATATCTATTGTTCCGTCAAGGATTCCGGCGACAAGCGCTTCTCTGTCCGCGGGGCTTCTCAACGGAGGATTCATTTTGAATCTTGCGTCTTCCTGAAGGTTTGTGTCATCAAGTACAAGGTAGTGAGGACCTGTCTCGCAGGTGATGTTTACACCCTCTGCCTTTGCTTTTCTTATTATATCAACGCTTTCCTTTGTTGAAATGTGGCAGACGTGGTATGCACAGCCGGTTTCACGAACAAGCTCAATGTCTCTTGCTATCGGTTTCCATTCCGATTCTGAGCAGATACCTCTGTGGCCGTGAGCCTTTGCGTATTCGCCGTCGTGAATATAGCCACCGAAAAGCAGGTCGTTATCCTCGCAGTGTGCTGCTATTATTTTGCCATTTTTCGCAGCCTTTATCATTGCAGCCTTCATCATATCGCGACTCTGCACTCCTCTGCCGTCATCGGAAAAGCCAACGCATAAGGGAGATAACGCATCGATGTCGCACATTTCTTCGCCTTTTTCTCCGACCGTTATGCAGGCGTAAGGATAAACCTTAATACAAGCATCCTTTTTTATTGCATCAAGTTGAACGCCTATGTTTTCAACACTGTCGGGGCAGGGGTTGAGGTTTGGCATTGAACAAACTGCAGTATAACCGCCTCTTGCAGCTGCCGAAGTGCCGGTCTGTATTGTTTCCTTATACAAAAAACCCGGCTCTCGAAGATGAACGTGAACATCAGCGAGACCGGGAAAAAGGAATGCTCCGCCGCAGTCAATAACTTCGGCACCGGACATATCAGAATCTGAAGAAGAAACAACTATACCGTCTTTAAGGAATAAGTCACCCTTGGAAAAATGACCCTGTCGGTATATGTTGCAGTTTTTCAGAATATATTTCATATTTTACTCCTTTTCTCACAAAAAACAATCTTTACCCAAAAAAAGAGCCCTCATATCAAAGGCTCAGAGCATAGCATATAGGCAGATTTCTGCATACTGCAAACTCTGCTGTTTTCCGTGCGTAAAACCTTGTCGGCATCTCTGTACCGCCCTTAAAAATTTTATCTTACATATTATATCACAAATGCATTTATCTGTCAAGTGGAAATTTTCACAAAAACCAACAAAATTCTCACAAAAAAGATAAATGTAAAAAGAACAGTATTTGTGCAAATCAACACGAACTTCTGGTCCGTATAGTATAGTTAAAATCAGATATATACACTCTTTGTACTTTCGGCGTATATTTTTTCTGAAAACGGGAATAAATACTACCGCATACAAATTTAACGGAGGTAATGCAATAATGAAGAAAAAGCCCACTATGTTATCTGTGCTTCTTGCGGTACTGTTTATTCTGAATACAGGCAGTATGGTTTATGCACAAAGCTACAATCTTTCCCCGGCGCTTGAAATAATTTCCGAAAGCATCAGTCTTTCAAAATGTACTGTTACAACAAAGGATGTAAAATTTTCAAGAAACGATTTTGAAAGTACCCTGGGACGCCCCATTGAGTATATTACGGTGACTTCACTACCCTCAAAGGATATAGGTCACCTTAAGTATGCCGGAATTGATGTGCTTGAGGGACAGACAATCCCTGCGGGAAATCTCGGCCTTCTGAAGTTTACACCTGCAAGGTCAGAGGGTGACACAAGCTTTGAATTTTGTGCTGATGGAGAAACCGACTTTTCCGTTACCTGCACAATGAATGTTGTCGGAAAGCAAAATAACGCACCCCATGTTGAAGATATGGTTGCTGAAGCGGTATCCGGTATAGGACTTGTAAAAAGCTTTGAGGTCTATGACCCTGACGGAGATAGTTTCAATGTTGAAATTTCCGAGTATCCCGAAAAGGGCGTTCTGAAGCTTTCTGCAAATGGTTTTGTTTATACAGCCATTTCAAATATTGAAGGGAATGACAGCTTTTCCTACAGAGTTAAGGATAAGCACGGAAATATTTCGGATACAGCCAGCGTAACACTTAACATCAGAAAACCAGCGACAGATGTGAGATACAGCGATATGGTAGGTCACTGGGGCTATACAAGTGCAATTGCGATGACAGAGCTTGGTCTTATGGAAGGCGAAGAAAAGGACGGCAGAGTTTGTTTCAATCCCGATGCACCGGTGAGCCGTGGCGACTTTCTTGCAATGGCAATGATATGTGCAGGTCTTGAAAAGGATATAAAGCTGGGTGCTATAACCACCTTTGCAGATGACTCAGATATTCCTTCAAATATTAAGAGCTATGCCTCATATGCAGAGGCAGGCGGAATAATAAACGGCTATACGGATGTTGATGGCAGGGCTGTTTTTGCGGGTAAAGAGGGAATCACAAGAGCAGAAGCTGCAAAGGTACTTTCCAACATTATAGGTAAGGCAAAAAGTGCAGAAAGCTTTGACTTTGTGGATGCAGCAAGTATTCCCACCTGGGCAAGAGACAGCTTTGCATCGCTGGTGGGCATGGGAATAATAAACGGCAGTCCCGAAGGAACTCTTGAGCCGGAAAACACTCTCACCCGCGCGCAGGCAGCACAGCTTCTTTGTAATACCGTAGGTTATCTTAAGGATAGGCAGAAATAGAAAACCTTTTAACACAAAATACAATAAATCTTGAACTACTAAAATCACACGAGGGAAGAATTCGAAGAATTCTTCAAAGAACGCTATGCGTTCTTCGTAGGGTGCGTCGACCTCGGCGCACCTTTTTTTACCATAAAATCGTGTTAATTTCTACACATTATAACAAAAATAAAATAAAAGGCGGATTTGCATCGCAAATCCAACCCCCAACACATTTAGTATATCATTATCAGCGGTCGTTTGTCAATATAAATTTGTTGTTAATCACCAAAATCTGCGATATATACAAAAATATTTTATAAACTTTAGCTAAAATACATATTGCAAAAGCCGAAAATGTATGTTATAATGTAGACACAAAAGAAAGAGAGGTACACTCCAATGGAAAAGTAAGTAAAAAGCTTTTACGGAGGAAAGTAAATTAAAATCATAATCGACAACGGATTATGACAGGGAAAAACGGCAGAAAGAACAGGCCGTATAAAAGACGGAATACAGGCAAATACAGAAATAAAGTATATCCGTAAATATGAAAAACAGTAAAATCCATTAACCTTCGTAAACAGCATTTACAATTCGCTTCTTGCAAATAAAACAAAAAATGATTCAGTTCCGGATAGGAAAAAAGTTCTCAGCAGAGTTCTTAGTAAAAGAAAGTTTTATATGTGATTTTAAGTGCAAGAGGTAGACTACAGAAAGTGAGGAGTAAAAAAGATGTTAGATATCAAGGAGAGCCGGAAATAGTCCTCGGTTGTGCGTAAAGAAGCATTATCGAGGACTATTTCCATTTTATTTTATGTGGTCTGTATGCTGCTTTAGGGCGGCTTTATTTTTTTGCCCTGTCACAAAATAAACACCTGTCTATTTGTAAGAATTTCTCTAATGTTCAATGTGTGTTAATATTTCTATGTTATTATTTAATTTATATGATTATATGTAGTATAAACAAAATAATAATGTTTGGGTATACAGGAGAAAATTATGATAGAAATAAAAAATCTGGTCAAGCGTTACGGTACAAATCTTGCGGTTGACAATGTTTCCTTTTCGGTAAACGAAGGAGAAATAGTAGGCTTTCTTGGGCCTAACGGTGCCGGAAAGAGTACCACAATGAACATCCTTACCGGATACCTTTCCGCAACAGACGGCGAATGTCTTATAGGTGGTGTGGATATACTTCAGAGTCCCATTGAGGCGAAAAAGAAAATAGGTTATCTTCCCGAACTTCCTCCGGTGTATCCGGAAATGACGGTAAGAGAGTATCTGAACTTTGTATATGACCTTAAAAAATGCACCCTCAACAAAAAAAAGCATATAGATGAAATTTGCGAGGTTGTAAAAATAGCAGACGTTCAGCACAGACTCATAGGTAATCTTTCAAAAGGGTATAGACAGAGAGTAGGTTTTGCTCAGGCGCTTGTTGGAAACCCAAAGGTTATGATATTTGACGAACCCACAGTTGGCCTTGACCCGGTGCAGATTATCGAAATAAGAAACCTTATAAAAAGCCTTGGCGGAAATCACACTGTTATTCTCAGTACTCACATACTTTCCGAAGTTCAGGCGGTCTGCGACAGAATTGTTGTAATCAACAAAGGAAAAGTGGTTGCAAATGCAACAGCGAAAGAGCTTGACAAACTATCGTCCGGCGTAAATTCCAACTTTAGGCTTAAAATTTCAGGTGTGCCTGAAAATGTTATTTCAGCACTCAATACTGTTGACGGAATAATAAACACGGAACTGCTTTCCGAAAAATGCAAGGAAGAAGATTGCAATTATTATATGGTTACAGGCAGGGACGACGAAGAAATCAAAAAGAAGATATTCTTTACTCTGGCAAGCCGTGAAATGGCGATACTCAGCTTTGAGCCTTGCGCCTCCAGTATTGAGGATATATTTATTTCTCTTGTTATGGGAGATAAAAAAGAAGACCAGAAAGGAGAGGAAAACTGATGCGTGCGATATATAAAAGAGAAATGCTCTCGTATTTCACCTCGCCCATGGGCTACATATTTATGGCAGTATTTATGGCAATGTCCGGAATACTCTTTTCCTTTAGTACCTTTCTTACAAACTCAACGGAAACCTCCGGCTACTTTATGTTGCTGCTGTTTATCTTCATAGTAGTCATTCCGCTTCTCACAATGAAGCTTATGTCAGAGGAAAGAAAACTCAAAACAGAACAGATTCTTCTGACAGCTCCGGTAAGCATCCCCGCAATCATACTTGCAAAGTTCTTTGCAGCATTCACTATGTTTTTCATTACTTTCATTCTTTCCGAGATTATGCACTTTGCGGTGCTTTCTCGTTTTGCGGATAACATAAACTATGCCCAGGTCTTTGGAACTATTATAGGCGTGCTTCTTATCGGTGCTGCATTTATTGCTGTTGGACTTTTCATTTCCTCACTGACAGAAAGTCAGATTGTTGCCGCAATCTCAACAATTGCAACAATTCTTGTTCTCATATGCATATCCTATCTTGCAAGCTATATACCAAACGCTTTTGTTGCAGAAACCGTAAGATGGTTTGCCATTCTATCAAGGTTTTCACCTTTTACTATAGGGATTCTTGACCTCGCTTCGATAGTTTACTATATCAGCCTTGCCGTGATTTTTATTTTCCTTTCTGTGCGTGTATATGAGAAACGCAGATGGAGCTGAAAATTATAGAACAGTGTTATAAATCCGGATTTATGAAAGGAATTGATATAAAATGAACATAAAAAAGTTTTTCGGCTCAAAAAAATTCAAATACGGCTCTGTGGCAATTGTTCTTTCTATAGTATTTATTGCCCTTGTGCTGATTTTCAATGTTATGCTGACAGTTATCGGTCAGAGATTTTCACTTTATGCTGACCTTACAACCCAGGAATTTTACACAGTTTCCCAGTCTAGCCGTGAACAGCTGAAGGATATTACTGAGCCTGTGGAAATAGTGTTTTTTAAGAAAAAAGAGGATATTGCAGATCCCTCAAGCGGAAGTGATGCTCTTGGATATGTAAAATATCTTGCGGAAGAATACAAAAAGAGCTTTGATTTTGTAGATGTAAAATATGTTGATATGCTCAATAGTCCCGCGGCTGCTAATGCTTATAAAGACAGTGTCAATGACAACATAAGAACCGACTCGGTTGTAATAAACTGTCCTACAACAGGCAAAAAGAGAATTGTACAGGCAAAGGGCTTCTTCTCCGTTGACTCAAACGGGAATGTAGTCGGCTTCAGCGGCGAAAAGCGTATAACCTCAAGTATTCTTCAGGTTACAGAT
The DNA here is from genome assembly GCA_017517985.1 of Clostridia bacterium. The sequence continues at coordinate 7,711 of JAFWWX010000077.1, forward strand.
ACGGATAAAAAGACTGCGTATTTCACAACCGGACACAACGAGTATATTTACGATGCCAACAATGATACTTACAGTTCTATGGTAACCTGGCTGGTAGGACAGGGCTATGAAATAGGCTCCGTTGACCTTTCCACACAGGATATACCCGAAGGTACAGACATTGTAATCATAAATCAGCCCACAAGGGATTTTGCAGGAATTTCCTCTCTTGCAACAGGCGGTGCAAACGAAATAGAAAAGATTAAGAACTATATTCAGAATGACTATGGCAATGTTATCCTTTCTATGTCAGCTGCAACCCCGGATCTTCCGGAGCTCCGTGAGCTTCTTGAGGAAAACTTCGGCGTTACATATACCCCGGGAGCTGTGCTTGCGGATATAACAGCTAACACTATAGACACGGAAGGCGAAGTGCTTGTGGCAAAGCCTGCGGGTACGCCTGAAACTTATGAGTATCAACTTCATAAGTCAATAACTGAAAAGGGAATAAAAATTATTGCACCTTATAATATTCCTTTGAGTATTATCGGAGGTACGGATAAGTATGTCGTGCCTGTTCTTGTGTCCTCAAAGGACAGTTACTACGTTTCCTTTGCGCAGGACTACACAGGGACTGTAGGTTCTCCCGCAACACCTCTTGTTGTACTTTCAAGCAAAATAAGCTACGACGAAAACCAGAATGAAAAACGAGGAAATCTTCTTGTTACAGGCTCTTTGCTGTTTGAAATTGCAGGAGACGCCTACGGAAACGAGGACTTTTTCTACAGTATTCTTAAAAACTTCGGCAACACTTCAGTCGCCGTGGATATTCCCTCAAAACCCTTTAATGATACTTATCTTGATATTACCAGAAAGGATGCCAACGCTATGACAGTTATTGTTACAGCGGTGCTTCCTATTATAATGCTGATTTTGGGTGTTGCTGTATGGGCAACAAGAAAGCGCAAGTAAAAGCAAGGAGTGTTTATGAAAGATAATAAAAGCGAAAACAACAAGTCTTTTATGCAAAAGCAGATACTGCTTATAGGTATAATAATAGCTGTAATCGGAGTTCTTGTTGCCTCGGCATTTGTACTAAAGCATTTTGGTATAGTTGATATTTTCGGGGAAGACAATAAAGATGCTGCTGCAAGTACCGGCGAGAAGAAATATGA
>JAFWWX010000078.1 GCA_017517985.1 Clostridia bacterium
TAAGTGGGTGGTGTTACGTTTTTTATCATATTAAAAGATTTTATTAAACATAGATAAAAGAGGCTTTATGTTGAATTAAACACATTTTAACTTTAATACAAATTTATTCTACCTTTATCATTCTGTAACCTACACCTATATGTGTCTGAATATACTGTGGAGAATTGGGCGTAGCCTCCAACTTTTTTCGTAATGTTGCCATAAATACACGTAACGAAGCAACATCATTATCCCAACTGCTTCCCCAAACCTTTTGAGTAATAAAGGTATGTGTAAGTACCTTGCCTAAATTCTGAGACATAAGACAAAGCAGCTTATATTCAATAGGTGTAAGATGAAGCTCTTTATCGTCTATAAACACGCAACCAGCGGCATAATCAATTTTTAATTTACCGTTAATAAATACCGAATCGTTTGTTCCTGAATTTGACTGAAGCATTGCCAACCGTCTTGCTGTAACTCTGATACGCGCAAGAAGTTCTTCAACAGAAAACGGTTTGGTAAGATAATCGTCAGCTCCATTATCGAGGGCATTTATTTTATCCGAATCTTCGTTTCGTGCACTAATTACAATAATCGGAACATTCGACCATGTACGGATTTTTTTAATAATTTCGACTCCGTCTGTATCAGGAAGTCCCAGATCAAGTAAAATTATATCTGGATTATGCGTTGATGCTTGAATAATGGCATTTTCTCCGTCTTTGGCAGTAATATATTTATAATCGTGTGCTTTCAATGTGGTGGATATAAGATTGCGTATGGGAGTATCATCCTCAACCACCAATATTCTAAGCTTATTCATTAATTTCCACCTCACCTGATGGTATTGTAAATTCAAAAACGCAACCGTGCGGTATGTTATCTCTTAAAATAATTTCACCACCGTGTGCATTAATAATGGATCTGCACAAATTCAATCCGATACCCAGACTGCGTCTGCTGTCTGCAATTTTATTATTACCTGTGTAAAACATATCAAAAACTTTTTTCTTTTCATTGTCAGGAATACCTCTTCCGTTATCCGAAACAGATACTTTTACAAAGCCGTTGGTTTTTTCGGCAGAAATTCTGATTTCGGAACCTGTCGGAGTGTATTTAATTGCGTTATCCACAAGGTTTATAACGACCTGAATTATTAGTCTGGCATCCATTACGGCAAGCAATAGCTCATCCTTATACTCCGTTGTTACAATATGTTCTGTAGCATTGATACTGATATGCTGTAATGCTTCACTGATGACCTCATCCATAAGCTGAACAGACATATTGAATTGCATGCGGTTATCCTCAAGCCTTGTTATGGAAAGAAGATTTTCCACAAGACTTATCAACCACTGTGAATCTGAATATATATCAGAAAATGCTCTGCTTTTCGTTTCATCATCGAGCATATCATAATTTTTCAAGAGATTGCTTGCGTTACCTGAGATAGAAGTTAATGGTGTTCGCAGGTCATGAGAAATTGCTCTGAGTAATGTCGCTCTCAGTTGTTCATTTTTTGCAAGTACTGCTGCAAGTTCTTTTTCCTTAGCGTTGCGGATATTTTCTATAGCAAGTGCACACTCACCAAGAATGGAAAGCAAAACACTGTTTTCAAAAGAATCGAGATTTTTACCATTCAAGTGGATTCCGATAACACCATAAACTTTATTATTCAAACGAATTGCAAGATAAAGACACTTAGCTTTACTGTAAACCTTGGTTGAATCTCCCGCTCTGTGCTTATTTTCATAAACCCACTGTGCTGTTTGTTCTTCTGAAGAGTTAAAGAAATCACTTTCATTTATTTCCGGAGAACACGCAAACAAATAGCCTTTTGTAAGCTTACCGTTATCTTCCGAATAAACGACTATATTTCGCTTTAATATCTTCATCAATTGACTGGCCGTTGTGTTGATAATATCTCTGTCATCCCGGGCTTTTTGCAGTAACTGATTTGTGTCAAACAACATTTTTACTCTGAAAGCAGCCATTGAAGACTGCTTTGCATGTTCTTTAAGACGATTTGCTAATATACCCGTAACCAAAGAAGCTATCAACATAATTGCAAAAGTTACAGGATATCCCGACTCGTATGCGTGAAGAGTAAGTCTCGGTTCAGTAAAGAAAAAATTAAAAAGGAGTACGCTGGAAAAGGAAAAAAGAGCAGAACATACATAACTTTTGACCAAAAGCGGAGTCAGTAATGCTCCCAATAGGTATATGGTTATAATATTTGCTTCAGTAAAGCCGAAAACGAAAAAGAGATTTCCTATTCCGGTTGAAGTCAGCAACATTAAAACTGTTATAAGAAAATCCTTGAATGAAGGAAAAAGATATTTTTTGAAATCCTTATTTTTAAAGTTATAGGCTGTTTCTGAATTGTTGTCAGGAATTACATGAATGTCAAGATTAGGAGCGATTTCAATAAGCTTTTCCGTCAGAGTGGGTCTGCTGAAAAAATGTCTGCGTCTGACATTACTTCGTCCTATGACAATTTTAGTTACACCTGAAACCCGTGCAAATTCCGCAATTTGATAAGATATATCATTTGCATAAATAGTGGTAATATCAGCACCTAAATGCTTCGCAAGCCGAATATTGTTTTGCAAACGATTTCTGTCATCTTCTGACATTTTCTCAGAAGATGCAGTCTGAACATAGAGTGCTGTAAAACTTCCACCGAAAGCATTGACCATCTTCGCGGCTGTTTTTATGATTTTTTCATTGGACGGTGACGCTGATAAGCATACTAAAATATGCTCACGCACTGATTCTGTATTTTTAATACTTTTCATTACCTCACCTCCGTCAGTAGACTATATTGTACCATATTTTATCAAAAAATTCTATAAATCAGCAACATTCTCTTCGATGAATATTTTTTCCGAATTCTCACTGTTGCTGTTATATAACACTACACGGACATTTTCGTTTTTTTCTCTGAAGCATTTTATTTCTTTAATTATTTCATCATCA
>JAFWWX010000079.1 GCA_017517985.1 Clostridia bacterium
TTATCTGAACAATATGCGCTTTGAATATGCAAAAAAACTGCTTGAGCACACAGACATGACCGTGCTGCAGATATGCACGGAATGCGGATTCAACGACTATCCGAATTTCATAAGACGTTTTAAACAACACACAGGATATTACCCTGTTCAATACAGAGAGTTGTTTGGATAAAACTAATATATAATTGAATATTATAAACCTTTTAAAAACGAAAAAGAGCAAAAACCGATTTGGTAACTTAAATAATGCAATTTTTACAATCTTCAAAGTGCAGTCTAAACCGATAAAAATCACATATTTTCCGTTCGATTTTTCTTAAACGACAATACATAATAAAAACTAAATCCATTCGACAAAAGTTAATTCTTAACGGTTTAGAGCGATAAGAATTAACTAAAAACACCGTGTCTTGAAACGCAATAGATACAAAAATTCCTGACTATTACCTAGCGTAGAGTTAGAAATTGGATTTTTGTGAATAATCTCTCCGCCGTCGGTTTTGCCGACGGTTTGCCGCCGTAAAGGTTATAGGGTGAACCGTAACTTTCTCGATTCGGTTAATTTTCCGAGAACCCACAAACCCATACACAACAAAGAAAAAAGCCAGGGAACACATAGTGTTTCCTGACTTTGTTTTTATGGTCCGAGTATTCATAAGGGATTACTTAATGGTGGTGTTTATTCCCATTACTATTAGGGCTGATTCTGACAAAAAGAAACTGCCCTCAGACAAGATTTTCTATCTGCTTAGTCAGAGAAGAGGGAGCGTGAACCTTTGCAATTATCTCTTCGTCCGCATCTTTATCTATAATGAGTTTGTATTTCATCGCATCAAATCCTTATTGTTTTTTCATTTGTCTGAGGAAGCTGAGAACAGCTATCGCAGTTATAAATACACTGTACAGAATAATGGGCATAACGTGAGTTATGGTAAGCTCAAAGTTTCCGCTGAATAAAGCTTTTTCCATTTCTGCTGCGTGAACAAACGGTAGCACATTCGCAATTTTTTCAAAAAATCCACCCACAAGCTTCAAATCAAACCATACTCCGGATAGCCACGCAGAGAGATTAGTAAGTAATGCACCGCAAATGCCGCCGACTTGTTTAACACCAAAGATACTTCCACACAAAAGCCCTAATGCAATATTTAAAACAGCCATTGGTATTATACCTATTATTGCATAAACAATGTTTATGCTGACCGTCAAGCCCAGAGGAATCGCAAACAGGTAACAAATGATTGTCTGACTAATGGCAAGAGGTAAAAGAGGTAGCATATAGCCAAGAATAAAATCAAAACCTGTAAGTGGTGTTGCGTATAATCTTTGCAAAAAAGCACTTTCTCGGTCTTTGGCAATCAGCGTTGCAGAAAAAAGTGTCATGAATGACAGCCCGAACACAGTAATTCCGGGGGTAAGTGTATCAATATCAAACAATTCTGCGGGGATATTTTTCTGCAAGCTACTCAGAAGTAATAGTAACACCAAAGGAAAACCGAGACCGAAAGCAAGGTTTATCGGGTCGCGTAGAATCTCCTTTGTACACCTTTTTGCAAATGTCAACATTCTCATAATGCACCCTCCTTCACTATAGAAACGAAGGCTGATTCAAAGTTATTTGTACCTGTCATTATCTTTAATTCTTCTGTAGTTCCTACAGCAAGAAGATTGCCGTCTTTCATGATACCTATACGGTCAGAAAGTGATTCTGCTTCTTCCATATAATGTGTTGTAAGAATAACGGTTACTTTGCCCTTCAACGAGCCAATCATATCCCAAAGTTCATGCCGTGCAATAACATCTAACCCAAGAGTGGGTTCATCCAAAAAGAGAATCTTAGGTTCACTGATAAGTGCCATAGCAATACTTACACGGCGTTGCCATCCACCCGATAGCTTACCCGCCTTTCTCTTCAAAACAGAATCTACAGCAAATTGCTCGGTAAGCTCTTTGATTTTTGCTTTGCTTTTTTCTTTAGAAAAACCATGAATACCACACATTAATTCAAGGTTTTCCTTTACAGAAAGATTCGGAGCTACTGCAGTTTCCTGAGGTGATACACTAATCAATCGCTTAACCTGTTCGGGCTGTTTGGTTATGCTGTATCCACCTATAAATGCATCGCCATCCGTTGGTTTTGTTATGCAGGTTAACATTTTTATCGTTGTGGTTTTTCCAGCTCCGTTAACACCTAACAGAGAAAAGAGTTCTCCTTGTTGTATTTCTAAATTGAGCTTATTCACAGCAGTAAGATTTTTGTATCTTTTGACAAGCTCAACTGTTTTTATTTCTTGCATTTACATTAGCCTCCTTTTTATTTGCAGTACCATCATAGCAAATGTAAAAGAGGAAATGTTGATTTTTATCTAATCGGTCATTTATCGTATCTCATCGGTTATAAAAAGTATATCACATTAACACCCTATATTTCAAATTACATATCCTTGTGCTTTAAGGTTCAGTGCGAGGATTTTTTGAATGCAAAATTTTCAAGTAAA
>JAFWWX010000025.1 GCA_017517985.1 Clostridia bacterium
TACCGTACAACCGGTGTATTGACGATTTTCAAGAATGTGAATAACTGAGTCCGATACCCATCTGTATGGATTTTCAGGTCTTGGATTAGAACACTTACGCCCATTACGATAACAATATTCGGTGGGTGTAATTATTTCTTCGCTTTCTAATCGCTTTGCTATTTGTGAAGGTCCCAGCCCTGCAAGGCATAATTCAAAAATATACTTTACAACTTTTGCGGCAGGTTCGTCTACAATCCACTGTTTAGGGTCATCTACATTTTTTATATACCCAAAAGGTATGGAAGCAGAAACTCTTTCTCCATTATCGGCTTTTGCTTTCCAAACAGCCTTTATTTTCTTACTTGTTTGTTCTGCATACCATTCGTTAAATATATTGTAAAAAGGCATCATTTCGAGCCCCGTACCCTTTGCTGTATTTACATTTTCTTGAATGGCTATAAATGTTACACCAAGTGAAGGATATACAATTTGGGTTAATCTACCCATTTCAACCTGTTCACGACCAAAACGGGAAAGGTCTTTTACAATAATAGTTTCAATTTCTCCGTTTTCAGCCATTTTTTGCATACGTTGAAATTCAGGACGGTCAAAGGTTGTACCTGAAATACCGTCATCTACAAAGAATTCAGGGTGCAAATATCCGTGTTCTTTAGCATATTGAGATAGAATTTGCTTTTGGTTGGTGATACTGTTAGACTCATCGGTATTACCTTTCTTTTTGCTGTTTTTATCGTCGTCTTTGATATCTTCAACAGATAAACGGCAATAAAGAGCTGTTATTTTTTGTTTATTCTCGGCTTTCTTTGCCATAATTAAAACTCCTTTCTTTGAAAAGCCGAGCGTTACGATTTGTCTTTGACATTATATAACGCTCGACAGTTCTCATCCATTCTGTGGTTATTTTGCTTTAGTTGAAAGTATCAACTGCATAAACTGTTGCAATACGGAACGCTTACTCTCTATATCAAAATTTGCGGTGATATCATATACAGTCCTACCGATTTTTCTTGAGATATTAATTTGTTGCGGAATATTTTGAACCGGCGGGCGCTTTACAGTTTCTCTACCCTGAGGAAAAGCATATTCTTCAAGTTCAATTCCGTTACTGTTATTAATACGTCCCATTCCACATATAGCAACATGACTGTTTGTTAAATCGTAATTTTTAATCATAGGCTACCTCCTTATCTCGCATCTCTACTCTGACGGGCTCTGTATCTGCTCTCACAGATTTTTATGATTGCTTCTTCAATCTGTTCGGTTGTATAGCTTTTCGGAAAGTATTTTCGTATTCTTTCAGCGGGGATTCTGATTTTCTCTCGCTGATTTGCCTTTTCTTCAGCCAAGATTTCACCAATATGCTCAGGAGTTAATCCTTCCTCTCTGCTGATTGCACGGAGCCTTTGAGCCTGAGATAAGTTTGGAGTAGCATCACAGACACGGATTTCTTCAACCAAGTCCGCCTGTTCTACCTCATTTAGATAGGAAAGTTCTACTGCAGGTGTAAATGCAATTCGTTCTTCATCAACAAGGTCAAGAAGTTCAGGAATAAGATAGGTTAAACGGATATAACGGTGTATCTGTCGTTCACTCTCTTTTGCAGACTCACTTACTTGTGTTACGCTCCACTTCTCGCCAACTTGGCGAGAAGTTTGCCCTTGATGGCTTAATGCTTCAAGTTTCAATTTGTAAGCAAAGGCTCGTTCACTCGGCAGAATATGCTCTCTGTGAAGATTACTGTCAACGAGCATAATAGCCGCTTCATCTCTGCTTACGGCATAAATTAAAGCAGGTACTGTTTCCAGCCCTGCTTTCACTGATGCCCTCAAACGTCTGTGTCCTGAGATGATTTCATATTCATCTGTTGTATCTTCTAAAGGTCTTACGACAATAGGTGAAATAACACCTTTATTCTGAATACTCTCTATAAGATTATTCATTTCGTCATTGTCAAGAACTTTATACGGATGTCCCTCAAAGGGATGAATTTTTTCTACCGGGATATTTACCGGTGCTTTTAAATTTTTACTAGCCATTTTATCGGCTCCTTTCATTTTTATTCTTAATATTTTTGTTGTTACGGTTATTACGCCGTTCTTCGATTTGCCGCTGTCTTTCTTCCTGCTGTTTAACATATCGGGCATATTCTTCCTGCCTTGCTATTTCAGCTTTGGTAAGATAATGAGGTGGCGGTTCACCTATGAGCTTTGAAATGGTATCAACGCTTCGGTTAAAATCGTATTCGCCAATACCATAATCTGTTTCAACGGTCTGTCTTGCCTCTTTCTCTTTTTCGGGACGGATTTTCATCCTTTCGGCTTTCAGCTCTTCTGCATCTGCTTCGTCAGCCTGCTTTTCGGTTTCTTGATACTGAACAAGTGTCTTTTGAATTTCTGCTTCCATTCTCTTTTCCTCGGCTTCAAGCTTCGGAATTTCAAACTGACGCATTTTCTCAAAGTAAGACTTTGCATTAACAATATCCTGTTCGGTTTCGCATTCGTTTTGTGAGAGAATACTCTGCATTTTAAATTTCAGTTCCTTAAGCTCAAACTCATAATGCTCAACACCACATCTTGTCGAGTTATATTTTTGCTTCATAACCTTGGGCGTGAGCTTCAGCTTTTTCTTTGCCTCTTTGAGGTTTTCTTCGGCTATTTTAATATCTTCCTGCAGCTTATGGAAATACACATAGAACTCATCGGCATCACGGACCTCATTCATAGCCTGATGCTTCATATTGTTAATGCTCTTTCTTTCACATTCAAGAATAATCATACCGACACGGATACCTTCAAGAGCATCTGCAAGTGCGGGTATGAGCAGCTTTGCCGCAGTGATAACAAGCTCTGTAAGTGCCTGAACAGTTTTGCGAAGGCTGATAATCAGGCTGTTATCCTTACGGATGAGAATGTTTATTCTCATTCTCTGTGTAACTTTACCTTTCTTCTTCATCTTCTTGCTTGAAACACCCTCGTGAATAGTCGGTTGTAGAAGTATTCCTCTTGCAACAAAGCTTCGGTGGTCAATAGGCTCAATGTTCTTTTCTTCTAAATCTCTGTTTACAATATCTGCCCACAGCTTTCTCCATTCGAATAGTTGTTCATCACTGTTCCAACGCTCGCTTATGGGATTCTGTCTGCCGTACTTGGTGCTTTTCGGGTATTTGTTTACTCTCTCATATCCGTCAGCTTTAGAGGGTGGCAGATATACTTTTTTGCCGTCAACATAATACTGATACTGCCTTTCCCAACCTTGGCTTTTGGCAGATAAAAATTCAGAGGCGGTAAAGCCTTGCTCCTTACCGTCTCTGATACATAGATATTCTTTTTCTGTTTTTCTTTGCCAAGTACCGCCAGGGTTTAACGGTCTGACAGTTGCCATAATGTGAGCGTGAGGATTGCCTTCGCCCGTATCGTGAATGCAGACATCAACACACATTCCGTCACTGGCAAGAGCCTTTGCAAATTCTTCTGCCTCTGCAATCTGCCTTTCACGGTTGACTTCAACAGGCAGAGCAACAATGAATTCTCTTGCTAAACGGCTGTCCCTTGTTTTTTCAGTTTCTTCAACTGCGTTCCACAGCTTACTTCTGTTGCTCCATTCAGGCGGAGCGTGTGACGGGAGAAAGATTTTATCATAGACAAGACCGCCTTTACGGGTGTAATCGTGTTTTACGCCGTCATACTCGTTAGTGATTTCGCTACAGCTCATATATGCACTTGCGGCTACGGCTGAGCGACCAACACCACGGGTTATGACTTTGGCTTCAAGGTGATAAATTGCGGGTATCACGTCCTTTCGGTT
>JAFWWX010000080.1 GCA_017517985.1 Clostridia bacterium
ATGAGCCTTTCAAGGCTTTCACTGGGGGATTTTTATTTTAACTGCGATCACAATACCACTTTGTACCATCAGAAAAGGCTATTTCCACAACCTTAAAATTGGAAACGCCTGCAGGACTTACAACACTTGCATTTTTCCACATATAGGTTGCCGTTTCTGCCACTTCAAGCTCTGCCTTTGTTGAATAATAATAGTCGTAAGCCTCTCCCGTGACATTTCCGTCTGCATCCAGTATTTCAAACTTAATTTTAAATGAATGAACTTTTTTGTAACTTACATTTGTAAGGCTTACTTTTATATGCATAGCACCGTTACGGTCTTCAAATGAGCATCCCGAATATGCTATCGGAGTATTCACCTTAATTCTCCACATATCCATAGCCTCGCTTTTTATTGCATTAACTGATGCTTCGTGTACCGTTCCCTCAAAGAATGGAATCCACTCTGAAGCAAGACGGATATTGGAATGGTAGTCTTCAGATAGCTTGTTTTTTTCGTACTGCTCCTGAACATATATATACGCTATGTTCTCCTTAGTATACCAGCCAACCTTTTCATATACCTGAACAAGAAAAGGAGATACTTCAAGGCTTCTGCCGTCGAGCGAATACATTATAACACCGCTCTGCCAACCTACATTCTCATACAATGGCAAAAGAAGGTCATAAATAGTGGTTGTTCTTCCGTCCTCGGCGTATACATTTATATATTTACTGTATAAAAAGCTGTCACTGTTTTCTAAAGCGTCTTTTGCTGAAAGTTCAAGCATTGCCGTAAGCTCCGGAACATCAATATAGCCTTGCTGCGGTAAAAATTCAAGAGTTGAAATAACTGTGCCTTCTTGATTGTAACAATGAACAACCATATCAACACATATATTATCCAAATCCGTTTTTAACACATAGTTTATTCTGCTCATATTTCTGTCAGGGATGTTCTGAACTGATATAATTTCAAAGCTTTCCATTGTAAAAGATACCTTATCAAGTAACAAATCACTACAGAATGATACAGGTCCTGCGGTTAATTTTTCTGCATAAACTGAAAGACTTGATACAACGGCTACAACAGCAACGGTTAAAATAAAAAAGAATTTTTTCATAATAATTCTCCCTTCCACTGAAATAAAACAGTTTATATTCTACAGTTTCATTATGCCCTGAAAACAAGTTTTATAAACAGCTTTCAAAATCGGAAATGATTTATTATATAATATTCTTTTTTTATATTTTTGCAACAAAAAAACGGAATGTATTCCCAAAACCGGGTAAATACATTCCGTCTTAATTTAACTTAAAGTTTATGCCCAGAACATTCCGGAGGGCTTGGGTTCAGAAATTATTACGCTTCTGAGGAACGAAATCGCCTTTTCAAGACCTTCCTTGCTGGTCATATAGCTGTCCTCATGTTCAATGGACATAACATGGTTATAACCGACAATCTGCAATGCGGAAACCATTTCCTTCCATGCTTCAACACTTGTTCCGTAGCCGAGGCTTCTGAATACCCAGCTTCTGTTGATTTCATCACCGTAGTGCTTTGTATCAAGTACACCGTTAACTGCGGTATTATACTTATCAATCTTAGTATCCTTTGCGTGGAAGTGGAACATTGCACCGGCTTTTCCGATTTCGATAATTGCCTTTGCCGGGTCAATACCCTGCCAGATAAGATGTGACGGGTCAAAGTTTGCGCCGATAATGTCGCCTACTGCATTTCTGAGCTTGAACAATGTTTCCGGATTGTATACGCAGAAACCGGGATGCATTTCAAAGGCAATCTTTGTTACACCGTATTTCTTTGCCACTTCCGCTTTCTTGTTCCAGTAAGGAATAAGTACATCATTCCACTGGTAATCAAGCACCTTCAAGTATTCATCCGGCCAGGGGCAAGTTACCCAGTTGGGCATCTTGTCTTCGGGACTTCCGCCGGGGCATCCGGAGAAAGTGATAACCGTATCAAGTTCAAGTTCAGAGGCAAGTCGGCACGCTCTGTCAAATTCATAGTCGCACTTTGCGGCAAAATCCTTGTCCGGTGATACTCCGTTGCCGTGAACTGAAAGCGCGGAGATTATTGTGCCGTACTTGGGGAACAGTTCCTTATATGCTTTGAGCTTTACCTTATCTGCAAGAAGCTCCTCTGGCTTTGAGTGTGCATCACCCGGATATCCTCCAACACCGATTTCAACAGCTTCAACGCCAAGACCTGTTACATATCTGAGCATTTCCTCCACCGGCATATCGCCAAGCGGTACTGTTACAAGACCTAATTTCATTGTTATTTCCTCCTTAGATTAAGAAATTTATTTTAGTAAAAATTCATCCTGATTTTTACCAATTGACATTTATCGTATAGTATTAATAAGACTATATATTACATTTTACCATATATAACTGAATTTTGCAATATCCAAATTAAAATTTCAAAAATTTATTTTACTCACATCACCTGTTTATCTGCCTTATCTGTAATACAAATAAAAGGCGGTAATCTGTCTGTGTCTGCCGGACACATAATCGTATCCCTCAATTACGACTCCGTCGTTACTCATAAGAGTCCACATTGACAAATCGTCTATTTTACCTCTGAATACTTCTTCTATTCCGCAGGTGACTGCAAACTCATCTCCGTTCGGAAGAATATTGAGATGTCCTTCCCTGCCTACTATTTCCTCTATTCCTTCAAACCGTTCCGTAACGTATCTTATATGACGGTTATTTATTTTCCTTGCAAATTCCCGCCTGAACGCAGGACTGTTTTCATCGTTTTTAAATAGGCATTTTTTTAGTTTATTTATTAAAGACATACTACTCCTCCTTTCATTTTGTATTTTATCATATATACACCAAAAAGTAAAGTATATGTTTGAAAAAATACAGACTATTTGTAAAATACAAATGTCAAAAAATCCATATCAAAGAAAGTCAGAAGTTGCTTCAAACCGCTTGACAAATTTCGTGTTTTTGTGATATAATTTATTATATATTTTTTGTTAGTATGCGGTAATATACCAATTACATATCACTCAACATATTTCACAAGGAAAGGTTTGGATATTTTATATGAGTTTTATTTCTTCACTGAAGAATCTTTTTACTAAAAAAGCTCCTAAGGTTTCCTGTCCTAAATGTTTGAATCTTCACGATATAAATTCGGAATGTCGATGCCCTAATTGCGGTCTTAAATACAAACTCCCCGATAATTATTTATCATATCTCGAGAAGGCACAAACAAAAAACACACAGCCGACTGAAGATACTTCTCCAAACAAGGCTGAATTAGGAGATGACAAGGAAAATAATCTGCGAAAAGTAAGTGAGAACAAAAAGAGAATATACAACGAAAGAATTTTAAAATTCAGTTTTGCTGTTGTTACATTCTCCCTTGTTTTTGTAGTTCTTATGACAGTATTCTTCAAGGACAAAAACGCTCTTCTTTTTAAAACCGGGGAATATGAAAATCAACCCTTTTTCTATACCACACAAGACGGTACTCTTAACTGCTTCTTCCCCAATGATAAGGGGTGCAGTATCGGCATCGGAAGAATCGACACATATCTTTCCAGTGCTGACGGAAAATGTGTTTACCTTACATACACAGGTGCTTTCGGCTCCTCTGATATATCTAATTATGTTCTTCGAATTTCCAATTATGGCAAAAAAGTTGAGAAAATTGCGGAGTGTAAGGAATATATACCTTACATTGTTGCCGGCGGTGATAACAAATATCTTTATATTATGACACCGAAGGACGATACTGAAAGTCTCTTTGACCTCTCTCTTACAATTGACGGGAAAAAGGCACAAATCATAGCAAAAAACGCCCGCGAGCTTGCTGTTTCCACAAGCGGAAGACTTGCACTTGTCAGTATTGATGACAACGGTGCCACAAAGCTTATGGTATACAATGCTTCAAACAACTCTCTTGAGAATCCCGGAATCAAAAATGCACACCCGCTCTCAATTGACAACAAAGGGGAATATATGATTTATGCACGCAAGAACACTGCCAATTCCACAGATATTATTGTGGAGAAAAGCACAACAGAGCGTGTAGAAATTCCGATTCTCACAGATACTGTGCTTGACAGAATAGTTTTCTCACAGGATAGACGTTCTCTTGCGATTATTTATACAAACAGAACTGTTTTCTATACCTGCGGTGACAAGGATTATTCAATATCAACCACCAGCGGTAATTCTGTTTTCGGCTATGACTTCAATGAAAACGTATCCCACAACATTCTGCGTTTCAGGGAAATACCGATGATTTGCAATGTATATGGTAAAAACCTTCTTCCCTACTGTTACTACGACAAAGAGCATAAATTTGTTTACCGCATTACAGAAAGCGGTGCAAAGGAAAATGTTTTTGATACTCACACAATCGAACATCTGAAAGTTTCCGAAAATAACCGTGCGGCATTTGTTTCAAACGGAATTCTTTATACGGGCAAACTCGACAAAAAAGGCAACGATATTTGCCGTATAATGAATTTTAGTGGGAAAAACCTTGTAGATATATCTCCCGACGGAAAACTTGTATATTACACAGATTCCGACGGCAATATGTTTACAGCAGAGTACGGTAAGGAAAATACAGCTCCACGAAAGATTACTGTTGAACCGGATGTAGTAACATATTCAGAAAAAGGAGCAAATCTTCTTGTAATCTCAGACGGTATAACTACTCTTATAGACAAAAAAGGCAAGGCTA
The DNA here is from genome assembly GCA_017517985.1 of Clostridia bacterium. Next base: position 4,717 of record JAFWWX010000080.1, read on the forward strand.
AAAAACTCTGTGATAGCATTGAAACAGACCTTTGTGCAGTTGCAGAAGATGACCTTTCAAAAATCTTCTTTGTAAATAAAGCGATAAATCCCGATACCGGTACTGAAACAATGAGTCTTTATCTTTACACAAAAGGAAAAGCAAAGCTTATTACAGACCAGCTTTCTGATACACACCTTATAAAGGATTATATGAGACTTGACAGAACTCGTTCATACTATGTAAATATAAATAACGGTATTACTGAAAACGAGTCACAAGATAATTAACTTCTTATAGAACAATAAAAATCTTTAAACAAACAACCGAAATGAAATAGCGTGAAAAATAACAATCTGCTTATTCAGGTACAGATATTTCACGCCCAAAAATCACTACAAATTTTTTAATATCTTTTTGTGCCGCCGCTGTACGGCGAAATGGAGGATTAATATGAGCGACGCAGTTTCAAGAATAAGTAAGGAAAATTATTATCTGGATATTGCCTGCACTGTTGCATCAAGGGCAACCTGCCTTCGTAAAAAATACGGTGCAATTATAGTTAAAAACGACATTATTGTATCAACCGGTTATAACGGCGCTCCCAGAGGCAGAAAAAACTGTACTGATATGGGTGTATGTTTGCGTGAGGAAATGCAGATTCCCAGAGGCGAAAGATACGAGCTTTGCAGAAGCGTTCACGCTGAAGCCAATGCGATTATCGCCGCCTCCCGCGAGCAAATGCTTGGTGCTACCATTTACCTTGCAGGTATTGACGGAAAATCCGGTGAACTTGTACCAGATTCCTGTAGCTGTCAGATGTGCAAAAAGCTTGTTATCAATGCAGGAATTGAAAAGGTCATTGTAAGAAACACCAAGGATACATATACGGTTTACAATGTGTCAGACTGGATTTCCGACGATGACAGCCTTGACGGAAGAATGGGATATTGATTTATAATAAAGGATTTACCGTTTAAATGAAAAAGCTATTATTTGTATGTACAGGAAATACCTGCAGAAGCCCTATGGCACAGGCAGTTTTTAATAGTGAAGCAGAAAAATTGAATATTGACGCTGTCGCCATCTCTCGGGGACTTTGTGCAGATAAAAGTCCGGCATCAAAAAATGCAATAACGGCACTTTCCGAAATTGGAATTTGTAATTTTGAACACAAATCTGCGACCGTAACATATGAAGATATTGAAAATGCTGATTATGTTATAGGAATCACCTCCGGACATACAGCAAATCTTATTTCAACTTTCCCCAGATACTGTGATAAAATATATTCCTTCCCTACGGATATTTCCGACCCCTACGGCGGAAATATAGATGTTTACAGAAAAACGCTTTTTGAAATTGTCGACGGTGTAAAATCCATAATAGACGAGGTCTTTCCCAGATGATTGAAATCTTAAAACTCACCCGTGACTTTATTGACGGAATGGTTAAAATTGAAAATGAATGTTTTTCAATGCCTTGGTCAAGAAAGTCCCTTGAAGATTTGCTGGTTTGTGATTATGCGGTCTATTTTGTAGCATTTGACACAGAAAACCAAGAGGTTGCCGGGTATTCCGGAATGTATGTTTCTCTTGATACCGGTGCAATAAACAACATTGGAGTTCTTCCGGAATATCGAAAACGCGGTATTGGCAAAAAACTGCTGACCGCCCTTGAAGACTACTCAGCAAGTAACAATATAACACTTCTGACACTTGAGGTCAGAAGCTCAAATCTACCTGCTGTAGCAATGTACGAAAAACACGGCTTTGTCAAAGTCGGAACAAGAAAAAACTATTACAAAATGCCAACTGAAGACGGACTTCTTTATAACAAGGAAATAAAGTGTAATTAATAAAAGCAAAACATACTGATTTATTATACAAAGAAAAGGAACAAAAATGAAAATCCTGTCAATAGAATCCTCCTGCGACGAGACCTGTGCGGCAGTAGTTGAGGACGGAAGAAAAACATTATCAAGTGTGGTTGCATCACAAATTGAAACTCACGCCCTCTACGGAGGAGTTGTTCCGGAGATTGCCTCCCGAGCCCATTCCGAGGCTATCTATGGTGTTTGTGAAAAAGCACTGTCTGATGCAAATCTAACAATGTCAGATATAGTTGCGGTTGCAGTTACAAACTGCCCAGGTCTTATAGGTGCGCTTCTTGTGGGAGTGAACTTTGCAAAAAGTCTTGCCTATGCTTATAAAAAGCCACTTATTCCTGTACATCATATCAAAGCACATATTTCTGCCATATACACTGTTTACAACGGAACTGACGGCAAAGAAAAGCTTGAGCCCCCATTTGCGGCACTTGTTGCCTCCGGCGGTCACACATCTCTTATTGCCGTTGATTCCTATACTGATTTCAGAATACTCGGTGCTACCCGTGACGACGCTGCAGGTGAATGCTTTGATAAAGTTGCAAGACTTCTGGGTTTCCCCTATCCCGGCGGTGCAAAAATGGACGCAGCCGCATACGAGGGTAACCCAAAGGCATACAAGTTTTCAGATGCACATGTTAAGGATTCTCCTCTTGATTTTTCCTTCTCAGGACTTAAGACAAGTGCTGTGAATGTACTTCACAATGCCGAACAAAAGGGAGAGGAAATAAATAAGGAAGATTTTGCAAGCTCCTTTACCAATGCTGTTGTTCACGCGATAAGTTCAAGAATAAAACTACTTTTTGAAAGTGACAGCTTTGTATCAAAAAAGCTTGTTATTGCAGGTGGTGTTGCTGCAAACTCACATCTTCGCACAGAACTTGAATCACTTTGCAAGAAATATTCCGTTTCGCTGTATCTACCTCCAAAGAATCTTTGCGGTGACAACGGAGTTATGACCGGTGCTCAGGCTTTTTATGAGTATATGGCTGTTTCCGAATCTGAAAGAAGCACCGTGTTTTCAAACCTTGCCCTTAACGCATACGCAACAAAGGATTGCGACAAAAAATAAAACTGTAGCCGTAATACATATGAGGCTCAGAAGTACTGAAAGGCAATAAAATGAATAAAGAACAGAAAAACGAAAAACAGATTTCCAGTGCGGTAATAAGAAGACTTCCCAGATACTTCAGGTATCTGCGTGAGCTTATACGCAACAACATTATGAGAATATCCTCAAAGGACCTTGCCGAAAAAATGAATGTTACTGCGTCCCTTATCCGTCAGGACCTTAACTGCTTTGGCGGCTTTGGTCAACAGGGTTACGGCTATAATGTTAAATATCTTTATAACGAAATATCCAACATTCTCGGTGTTGACAAAAATTACAGTGCAATTATTATCGGTATGGGGAATCTTGGTCGTGCCCTTGCAAACAATCCCCTCTTTGAAAAGAGAAATGTGAAAATAAAGGGGCTGTTTGATGTCTCCAACTCTGTTATCGGCTCAAAAATTGCAAACATTACGGTTATGGGTATGAACGATGTTTCCGCTTTCTGCCGTGAAAATAAAATTGATATTGCTGTACTTACACTCCCCAAACAAGAGGCGCCTTCAGTGGCAGAGCTTCTTGCAAAAGCCGGTATCAGAGGCTTCTGGAATTTCTCCAATATGGAGCTTTCACTTCCTGAATATAATGTAAAAATCGAAAACATACATCTTGGTGATACCCTTATGACCCTTTGTTATGAGCTTGCAAAGGAAGATAACGAAAAAGACCCTCAGTAATAAAAAATGTGACTGTAAAACCTCACTTTTACAGTCACTTATGTATTGATTCAAAATAATTCGTATCTTTATACTGATAGAGTAGAACCTACATCATTTTATATCCTTCCAACTATCACCTGTCAGAAATGTAATAGCTCTTTCGACAGCATCCTTTGAATCCCCCCAGGGCTCTTCGTCATAGCGGTAATCAAACTTCTTGCAGAACCAAGATACATCACCGCAGAGCTTTTCATAGTACTTCATCTGAAGCTCATTTATATCCTGAAGAAAATCGGAATAAAGCTTTTTGGGAAGATGTTTTTGTGCAACCCTCAAGTAAGTTCTGTAGTGGTCAAGGCAGATATATGGCTGTTCACGAAGATATTGTCTGAATTGCTTTTCGTGTTCCCAGAGATAGGCTGCTGTTACAAACATTTTTGAAATTTTATCATCTACCCTTTTGCACACATAACAGCTGTCCTCCAGCTTATCAATAAAATCTGCAGCCTTTGTGCCTGGGGCTTTGTTAATAATGGAAGGCTTCGCTTTTATTCTATCACCGATTGTATCAAGGTGACTTTCAAGCATAAGTCCCATTCCAAGACGGTTTTTCATAGTAAACATCTTTGCGAAATGACGGGAACAAAATCCCAGCTTATTGGTTTCTATTCGTATGTCAGGCTCCATCATTGATGCACCGAGAATAAGCTCAAGCTCTGCATTTTCAAGGTCACGCATAAGTGTACAGAAAGGACATCCGTCCTTTTTTTCAAATGCCATATTGACAGGTATAGTATATATTTTCTCGTCCATATTTTCAGTATGCGGTTATACCGCACTCCTTTCCTTCAGGGAGTTTAATAATTACTATTATATCATATATTTTTCAAATATCAAGAACAATATATAAATATTTCCGAAAGGTAACCATTTTAAATGGATAACATAATTTTTGAAGAAAACCTCACACGCCTTTGTTCTCAGAAAAATTTTATTCCTGAGCAGATTTTTGACTGTGGTCAGTGCTTCAGGTTCAATAAAAATGAAAATGGCAGATACTTTGGTGTTGCAGGAAAAAAATACATTGAAATTGAAAAAGTCGGTGACGATATTCTTCTCCATAACTGTTCGGAAAATGATTTTAACCATATCTTCCGTGACTTTTTTGACATTGACTTTGACTACTCGAAAATTTTATCTGACTTCCCCGATGACGAAATTTTGAAAAAAGCCTCCGGCTTTGGCAGTGGAATAAGAATACTTCATCAGGATAACTGGGAAGCTCTTTGCTCCTTTATAATCAGTCAGAACAACAATATTCCGAGAATAAAGGGAATAATACATAATCTTTGTGAAAAGTACGGCGAACCTGTATTCACAGACAGTTATGGAATAACCCATTACTCCTTCCCGGATGCAAAGACTATTGCAGATGCCGGTGAGAAAGCCATGTTTGACTTGAAAACAGGCTTTCGTTCAAAGTACATATACGATGCAGCATACAAGGTTGCAAGCGGTAAAATAGATCTTAATGTGCCATACCGTATGAGCTATACAGACGGTGCAAAGTATCTTCAGCAGATAAAAGGTGTGGGACTTAAGGTTGCCTCCTGTGTTCTTCTTTTCTCCTACAGAAAATACGATGCCTTCCCGGTGGATGTGTGGGTAAAACGGATCCTTGAAAAATACTATGGCGGGAAAGCTGATGCTGAATATTTCGGCAAATACGCAGGTCTTTGTCAACAGTATCTTTTCTACTTTGAGCGATGCGAGAATAATGTTTTTCTGAACTGATATTTATACTTGATGATACACTTTGAAAGGAAATAACTATGTTTACACAGAACAAAATAACAGTTGCAGCAAGATGCTGTGAGTGCTGTGCGGAAATTGAAACGGAAATTTCTGTTTTTAATCTTTCAGGCGGAAAAATTAAAGCTGTCTGCCCTAATTGCGGAAAAAGCACGCTTGAAATTACACTCTCCCAGGACGGTAAAGTAAGGCTGTCAGTACCATGTGTTGCCTGCCCCCACCCTCATCCTTTTACGCTTTCGGCTGAAACTATGTTTACAAAGGAGCTTTTCATTCTTCAATGCTCCTTTACAAAGTTTGACATATGCTTTATGGGTAACAAAAACAAAGTAACTGAAGCACTTATAAAGAACGGAAAAGAGCTTCAGGCAATGATGGATGAAGCATCACAATATGCCGATGACGACCTTGACCGTGAGGGGCTTGAACAGATGAAGATTATACTCACCTTTATTGACGAATGTGCAAAAAAGGGAGATATACTTTGTCCTTGCCGTAATAACAAAACAGCACCGGGAGTTGAGCTTACAATGAACGATGATTCAGTAACACTTACCTGCCGTGAATGTGGAAGAAATATCACTATCGGAATTTATGATACCGGATTTTTTGAAACTCTTCTTGACCTTGGTAAAATACCTCTTGAAGATAATGATGATTGAAACTAAAAAGCAATTTTTGCCGCATTTACCTGCGGCTTTTTCTTTTATTATAAATTATAACCTGATTATTTTCCTGCAAAGTATGACAGTCTCTGACACATATTTTTTGCACTGCATATTATATAGCAGAGTGTCCGAAAGGCACTCAATAAAACTCGGAGGAAACTACTATGTGTAACTGCTTTGCAAACGCCTTTTCCAATGACGGCATCTGGCTCATCATCCTCATCGCTCTTCTTTTCCTTTGCTGCTTCTGCAACGGCTGACATTTAATTTGTCGCGGAAAAGACTAAAAACAATTCATAAATAAATCAAAGTCCGGGAAAGCTCTGCTTTTCCGGATTTTGCTTTGTGTCAGGTAAAATTACTGCCATTGCATGTATAATTGTCAATGATAGGTGACACATTTTCTAAAAATAAAAACAGAGGTATTCTTGTCAAGGTGGAGAGGTGGAGATTTTCGCAAGAAAATACTACCTACTACCTTGACAAAGCACCAAATGATATAATGAGATTTGC
>JAFWWX010000081.1 GCA_017517985.1 Clostridia bacterium
ATGGGGTAATAAACCCAATTAACAGCGCCTGCGATTTTGCCGACAATAATAAGCACGGAAAGAAGTACCGTAGCAGTCAGCAAAACAAAATCTCTTTTCTCAAACCGATAAATTGAAAACGCAGTTCTTCCCGGTATTCCGTATCCACGGGATTTCATACTGTCTGCAGTCTCAATGGCATTTTCTAAAGACCAAGTTGTCATAATGGACAGTATATTAAGTCCATTTTTTGCACGCTTTATGATACTGCCGTTTGATGCATCACGCCCCATACACCGTTGAGCATTTGTTACCACTTTAAGCTGTGATGCAAACTTCGGTACTAAGCGGAGTGTCATTGAGATTATAAGTGACATTGCCGGAATAATTTTACCGAACAGATAGATAAACTTATCACTTGTCATAATCTCGTTATAGCAAGAAAAATGACAGATAACACTCCCAATCATTATAGCGGCACAAAGTCCGTAAATAATAGATTCAAGAGTCAACGGATTTCCGCTTGGCAGATACTCTATGATAGTAACGCCTTCGTGATTAAATGCAGGGTTTATAAGTGCCATCACAAGTAGCATTGGAAGCATATATATTAAGTTTGTTTTAATTGCTTTTTTACCTTTGAGCATCACGGAATATGTAAAACCACTCGCAAGTGAAATACATAAACACACAGGATGCATAAAAAAGCAACTGAACCCGATTACAAATACGAAGTACACGAAATTTACAATCGGATGATATGTTTTAAATTCGCTCATGTTAAAATTCAATTCCTTCTCGTGGTGAAACACCTTTTGTATATGGATGACTTATCTCCTTAATTTCAGAAACATAGTCTGATATATCTGCAATTCCTTCTGTTAAAGTATGTCCTGTAAGTATAATTTCGGAATGTGGTTTTATTTCCGCAAGTAATTCTAATAAATCATCTTCACTTATATAACCGTATTCTACTGCATCAAGTATTTCATCCAAAATTATCATTTGATAAGTGTCTGCTTTATTTTTAGTATCTTCGAAAAGAAGCTTGTTGTATGCTTTTGTAAGTGCAGGTGTACGGTCTTTATTTCTATTGTCATAAAGCTCATAGCGTTCATCCGAACATAAGACATCTATGCCTTTTATTTTACTAAGAACACTAAATTCCGCAGAATCATTGTTTTTTAAGAACTGCACAAAAAGTACCTTGTTACGGCATCCGGCACATCGAACAGCCGAACCAACAGCAGCAGTTGTTTTTCCTTTTCCGTTTCCAAAATAAGTTTGTATCATAACATAATCTCCTGACCTTAATTACCGTTTCTTGCAGAATAATGACCGCCGACATCATTGCCCAAGTCGCAGGTATATACCCATTCAACTTTATCTCCTGCTTTAAGCTGATAACGTGAGCAACCGTAATTGGGAAACCAATCATTGACCTTATACATCCAACCCGAAAGCTCACCACCGTCGAATTCATAAAGGTTTGCTATGCCTTCAATATATGCACTGTTATATATGGGCGTATTCTCAAATTCCATATGCATTTTATTTCGCTTCATTTCTCGAACAAGCACATTGAACACACTTTCGCCCTCATAGAATGTAACGGTCTTTTCAGCAAATATAACACCGTCTTTAGGGACAATATCAACCTTTTCACTATCGAGCCAAGCGATGTTTTGTAAAATCGTATCGCATCTGACAGATAAGGTGCAAGTAAGCTCTTTATCTGTAATTACTGCATTTTCCGGCTCAATAGGTACAGGTTTCCCTTCAGGAACGGGATCAGTTCTGTATTGGTCTTTTCCTGTAACCTCGTTTATCACCATTCCTTGTTCTTCGGAATATTCTTCTTTGCTTTGCTTTATTTCAGCAGAAGATGTTGTTTCTTCGGCAGAGGGTTGTGTACTTTCAGCAATTTTCTCTGCCATAGCAATCTTTTCTGCCGGAGTCATAGGAGTTCCATCTTGTTTTTGCGGTTTGTTTTCCTCAGTAGCAGGTTCGTTTTCTTCCTTTATCGGAATGTCGCTGATAGCTTTTTCCGCCTCTTTTATTTCTTCTTTAGTAGGTTCATTATTTTGAACTGTGGTAACATCTTCTTTAGGCTGAGGTGTCCATCCACGAAGTCCCGGTGCATCACCACCATACCAAAAAACAAATGCCAAGACAATCGCAATTATAACACCTGCTATTATTTTGTTCTTATGTTTTCTCATCTAATTCCTCCTTACAGAAGATTTGCTGACAAAAGCATATTGTAAAGCATAGATGCTATTTCTGCTCTTGTAACGGATTCTTTTGGCTCTATATCCATAACGCTGTCATCAAGAATTTTTTCATTGTAGCAAAAAGCAAGTGAGCTTTGTGACCAATCCGATGCTTTTACATAGTCAAAGAACTGTGCCAAGCTATCACGAATGCTAAGTGCGTCCATTTCTGTATCCATTCCGCAAAGTTTTGCCGCCCTCGTAACCATTACTGCCGCTTCTTCACGGGTTATTGTACCGTTAGGGTTAAATTCATTTTCGGATACACCTTTTATTATTCCATAGGAGTATGCAGTACCCACATAGTTATAAAACCAATCGTTTGTTGTTACATCCTTAAAAATAACATTGCTCTTCTGCGGTAGTCCAAGACCTCTTGCAATAATGGTTGCAAATTCTGCTCGTGTCATATTGCTTTCAGGCTCAAAACTATTTTCTGACTTGCCGTTTATAATTCCTCTTGATGCTAAACTTTCAATGGCTGTTTTATCTTTATGCCCAACAATGTCTGCAAAGGTCTTACCGGGGTTTGAGATGTTCATTTTCTTCACATCTGCATTTTTCCCTGCAAGACCTGCTACATCTGAGCTAACATTAAGCTTTTTCGCATCACTCATATCATAAAGTGTGTTTCTTCCTTCGTTTGCACGTTTTAATGCGACAAGAGCATAAAAGCATTGTTCTGTTGCCATTAAGTTTGTAGAATCTCCGTGTATATGCTTAAAGCCTTTTCCATTATCATAAAACGAAAAAAGATTATCAATCACAGACTTTCCGTTTTTCACGAAACGTACATCATCAACCGAAATTCCAAGCTCGCAAAGGGCAACAAGCACCTGAACACTACTCTCGGAAGTTTCAACTTCATAACTTGAAAAACCGCCGTTTTCGTCTTGCATATTCGATAAACAATTAAGTGCCTTTTCTGTTGCCGTCTTAACCTTGTCATTGCTTTGATATTTTGAAAGAGCCTGAAGTGCCATTCCCGTAACATCAGGATCAGTCACATCGCCCGATAATGCCCATCCACCGTCAGATGTTTGTTTTTCTATAATATGATTTATATACATTTCTCTTGTTGCCTGAACCTTTGCATTTGGGTTATTTGGCATATCATAGTTTCCGCTGTCAAGTGCAATGAGTGCCCATATAGCTCCGTTTA
>JAFWWX010000026.1 GCA_017517985.1 Clostridia bacterium
ATTTCTGCGAAGCCTGTTTTTTTCTTTATTGTTCCTATCAGGTCGAACATCTGCTTCACTCCTTTCTATTTCGTCATAAATGTTCTTTGAGATGAATTTGATTTCTTTGGGCATAAGTATCTCGGAACGAAGATATGTGAACAACACTTTTTCTGCGGTCATACCGTGATACTTGAAAAAGCCTATTGCCGCAAATGGGGCGACACCCAAAATACAAACCCAACTCAAGGTTTCAATACCGAAAAACGGTCTTAATAAAAAGTACAAGCCTACGGCAACACCGCAGGCAAGAACTGAAAAAATGAACTGTCTTAATGACAGTCCGAAATATACAGCTTCCGTGTAGTCACGGATTTCACGATTTATTTTTACTTCCAATTCTTGGATCCTCCTAAAAATAAAATGATTGCCATCTAAAAGATAACAATCATTGATTATTTGTATAGTTGTTTTAAATTAATTTTGCATTTTCGTTTATTAGTATTGTCATATGCTTAAGTGCATCTTCAATCAACATTTCAACTCGAACGTCAAGAGCAACATTTAAAATAGCAGTATTATTATAATTTTGATTCAATAAAGGGCTATCGTCTACCAGATCTAAAATGCCCAGTGCTTCATTACGAATTGCCAAAATCTTTTCAAGTGTCATATTGATTTCATTATAGCGTCTATTGTTTTCATGATACGAATTTGTTGCTTTGCCATTATTTTCTATACATTTTTTAAAGTCTTCAATTATATTTTCAGGATAAACAACTTGAATTTTCGCAGGGAAAACAGGCATATCAAGAAATTCACAAATCTTAACCCATATTTTTGCATTTGGGGTTCTTCTGCCAGATTCGTAATGTGCATAGGTTGATGTGTCGATGTTAATTGCTTCTGCAACTTGTTTTTGCGTAAAACCTTTCTTTAAACGAAAATCTTTTAGTTTTGAGTATAATTCCATAAATCCACCCCTTAATTACAGCATGTTGGCATTTCGCCAATATTTTAACATTGGTTCACAAGATTGTCAATACAATTATAAACCCATCATTTCCTTAACAACTCGGTCTGCCATCTTTACTGTGCCGACAAGAACAATCATATTAAATATAAGTTCACCGACATAACTCCATACCTGATTTACTGCTGCAGCTGCTTCATCAACAACTGGCGGTGAATCAGCAAAGATTGAGAAGATAATACAACCGAGTACGATTATTGCTCCTTCCAAACAAACTGCGGCATATGACTTTATGAAACTCTTACCAATGGAAGATGAGGTTTCGCCCGCAAACGCAGATAAGGGAACAGGTGCGATTGCGGTATAAAGATAGATTTTGAAGAAACGTCCGTAAACGGTCATTATCATTACAAATGAAAGCACAGTTATAAACAAACTGCCTATGAGTGTAACTGCCCATAACGGTACACTTTCCCAAAATCCGCATTCTTCTATTGATTTGATAATTGATTCCGGCAATACTGTTTGAGATACATCAGCGAGTCCCGATGTAGCCATAATTTTTGCAACAATGCCTTGCACAATATTAAACAGAGCCATCATCAACTCCAAGCCATAACTTATTGCAGCTTTGGCGAGAACAAATCGTATAAACATCTTTACGGCAATTTCAGGTCTTTTCATTTCAGCGAAATTACCGCAGGTTTTCATAACACCGACAACAAAAAACAGCACTAAAAGCGAATATCCTATCGCTTGAAGTGTGCCGTGTATGTCAGCTACTACATTCCAAATTGTTCCGCCTTTAAATTCTTCGGGAGATTGAGTTATAAGAAGCCATATTTCACTGAGTTTGTCATTCCAAGTTTCAAGAGATTTTTGTAAATTTTGTACTACCCAATTACTTGAATTTTCCATAAAAGACCTCCCTTATAATGTTGAATAATACTTACAATGCTGATATAATTACTGAAGAATGCAGCTTGAGGAGAGTTTAGATGGATAAAATCGAAAAAGAAATTTCATTGATAAATCATTATCAAAATGAATGGATACATAGACACTCACACTATTGGAAAGTTTTATCTTCTATGTGTATTACCAATTTAATAATAATTTGTTTTCCTATTTGCTGTTCTTATTTCAATATAGAGTTTGACTGTTTAGATATAAATCCTAAAATCTTTCCAATAGTAGGCATATTATATACTATTGTGTGTTGTTCTTTGCTTATATTTGAAAGCAACAAGTTAATTCATTTACGAAACTCCATAAATACCCATCTAAAGCAAATTGACAAATTCTCTTTACCAAAAAACAAACATGATTTTATATCAGCAATAATAAATCACATTAATTTCATCGTTGCAATACTTCTTGCTATTGCAATGATTGGTGTTTCAATTTATTTTATATGTGTTTTATAAACCAAAAGAATTAAATACAAATTAGCGAAGAGAATTAAAACTCTCTTCGCTAATTTAATAATTTTAACCTACGATAAGGTCAAGAATTTCTTTTGCAAAGGTAATTACGATACCACCTGCGACTGTAAGAAAACCGTTAGCTCTCTGTGAGGGGTCGTGAGATTTAAGCGAGAGACCGACCTGCACAATACCGAAGCCGAGAATAATAAGACCTACTGCACGGATAAGACCGAAAATAAAGGTCGAGAGATTATTGACAACGGCTACGGGATCGTCAGCGGCAAAGGCTGTTACTGCAAGTGTGAAAATTATTGTGAGGCACACAACGAGCGACACAAACAGTTTAAAACCCTTTCTTACATTGCCCTGCAGGGGCATTCTTTCCTTCTTTGTGATAGAATTATTCTTCATTAGATTCTTCCTCCTTATAATTCATTAAAAAATCTTCAATTTCTTCGCTTGAATAAATGATATAATTTGCATCTTCATC
>JAFWWX010000027.1 GCA_017517985.1 Clostridia bacterium
ATTTCTGCGAAGCCTGTTTTTTTCTTTATTGTTCCTATCAGGTCGAACATCTGCTTCACTCCTTTCTATTTCGTCATAAATGTTCTTTGAGATGAATTTGATTTCTTTGGGCATAAGTATCTCGGAACGAAGATATGTGAATAACACTTTTTCAGCGGTCATACCGTGATACTTGAAAAAGCCTATTGCCGCAAAGGGGGCGGCACCCAAAATGCAAACCCAACTCAAGGTTTCAATACCGAAAAACGGTCTTAATAAAAAGTACAAGCCTACGGCAACACCGCAGGCAAGAACTGAAAAAACGAACTGTCTTAACGACAACCCGAAATATACAGCTTCCGTGTAATCACGGATTTCACGGTTTATTTTTACTTCCATAATTTCTTACACCGTCCTTACATCGCCTGTTGAAATAAAAATAATATTCTTTTTCGGGATATAACAATATCCCGAAAGACAATCTCCGATTGATATAACATCTTCGGGATTGGCTTTGCGATATTCTTCTACCAACCCTTTTTCAAGAGGGAGTTCATAATCTTCAGCTACATCAATAACTTTTCCGTTACTTAAAAGAATGTGATAAATTTGAACACACATATTTTTTCCTCCTTTTTTGATTATAATCCCATCATTTCTTTAACAACTCGGTCTGCCATCTTTACTGTGCCGACAAGAACAATCATATTGAATATGAGTTCACCGACATAACTCCATACCTGATTTACTGCGGCTGCCGTTTCATCAACAACTGGCGGTGAATCAGCAAAGAGGGAGAAGATAATACAACCGAGTACGATTATTGCTCCTTCCAAACAAACTGCGGCGTATGACTTTATGAAGCTCTTACCGATGGAAGATGAAGTTTCACCCGCAAACGCAGATAAAGGTACAGGTGCGATTGCGGTATAAAGATAGATTTTGAAAAATCGTCCGTAAACTGTCATTATCATAACAAATGATAATACCGTTATAAACAAACTGCCTATGAGCGTAACTGCCCATAGCGGTACACTTTCCCAAAATCCGCACTCTTCTATTGATTTGATAATTGATTCCGGCAATACTGTTTGAGATACATCTGCAAGTCCCGAAGTCGCCATAATTTTTGCAACAACCCCTTGCACAATATTAAACAGTGCCATCATTAACTCCAAGCCATAACTGATTGCAGCTTTGGCGAGAACAAAACGGACAAACATCTTTACGGCAATTTCCGGTCTTTTCATTTCTGCAAAATTACCGCAGGTTTTCATAACACCTACAACAAAAAATAGCACTAAAAGCGAATATCCTATCGCTTGAAGTGCGCCGTGTATATCTGTTATAACATTCCATATTGTTCCGCCCTTGAATTCTTCAGGAGATTGAGTTATAAGAAGCCATATTTCACTGAGTTTATCGTTCCAAGTTTCAAGAGAGTTTTGTAAATTTTGTACTACCCAATTACTTGACTCCATAAAAGCCTCCTTCCTAATAAAAAGAGGGTATGCTTTTCAGCACACCCTCAACTTTTGCTTTTAACAAGCAATTCGTTTTATGATTTTATTGTTTTTTCGGGCATAGTTGACGGTATTACCCGTACCCGAGTTGCTGCCATTCCATACTGCAACAAGTATATCTGAATTATCAACCATATATTTATTGCGTTTCATCATACAATCAGAAGTATATCGAGTTTGCAATAAAGTAGTTTTATCACAGTCTTTTAATATGTTATAGTATTTTTCTTGTGAATTAATCCTCCATTTTGTTGCTTGGGTTTCACAGGGCAAAGCACATTCAAGAGTTATGAAAGGATATTTTTCCTTTAATTCAAGTATTATTTCTGCACACATCATATCAACTCCAAGTGCCATACCCGAAATAAAATGCTTTGCATCGTTGTTCTCGATGAGTTCGATAATTGTTTCTTTGAGAACTTCTCTTAAATTCTTGCTATCGGGTGAGTGTTCATCCCAAAGAAAAGTGAGCGTTTGAGGTCTGTGTCCTGTAAAGCAAACAGTAGTTCCTTTTGTTTCTGACATATTTCATTCTCCTTTATTCATAGTATAACGATTATTGTCGTAGCTACACTATGATTATAACCCAAAAATCGGAAAATGATGTCGAAAAAACAAAATAAAATTAAAAAAATCCGCAATTTTTTGTTTTGCGCATTGATTTAGTTACTTATTGGCGTGTTTTACAAGCACATTCAGTACATCAAATATTCTATTTTGCTCATTTAATGGAAGATTCTCAATTTGTTCCGCAATTACAGAAGATTTAACTTTGCAACTTGATTTTACCACATCTACAAAGATTTCATCAGCAGAACAATCAATAGAGTTCATTATTTTAACCATTATATCAAGATGGGGCGAATACAGTCCTCTTTCAATAGAAGATATATAACTTTTAGAAATTCCTACTTTTTCTGCAAGTTCATCTTGGGTTAATCCCTTTATCTTTCTGTATTCCTGTATTCTCTTGCCGATTTGTTTTTCGTACATATTAATCACTCCAAACATAATGGTTTGTAACAATATATCATTTTTAGAATATGAAATTAAGCGGCAACTCGATTAGAAGCCACACTGTAAAAGTACAGTGTGGCTGTTACTTAACCTACGATAAGGTCAAGAATTTCTTTTGCAAAGGTAATCACAATACCACCTGCAACAGTAAGGAAACCGTTGGCTCTCTGTGAGGGGTCGTGCGATTTGAGCGATAGACCGACCTGCACAATACCGAAGCCGAGAATGATAAGACCAACTGCACGGATAAGACCGAAAATGAAGGTCGAGAGATTGTTTACAACGGCTACGGGGTCATCAGCGGCAAAGGCTGTAACTGCAAGTGTGAAAATCATTGTGAGGCACACAACGAGTGACACAAACAGTTTAAAGCCCTTTCTTACATTGCCCTGCAGGGGCATTCTTTCCTTCTTTGTGATAGAATTATTCTTCATTAGATTCTTCCTCCTTATAATTCATTAAAAAATCTTCAATTTCTTCGCTTGAATAAATGATATAATTTGCATCTTCATC